>CAMDNJ010000024.1 GCA_945902915.1 Crenothrix polyspora
AGGCGCGCTTGCAAGTATCGATAGATAATTAAAAAAGTTGGGTCGCGTCATGGCCGAATATCGCAAATCATGTCTTTGATGATGCTTTAATTAGGGGGCAACGACAGACTTAACTTGTCAGGATATAGGACAGGTCGCCCTCATATAGAGCTATCAACCGTCTAACGAAAGCGGCTCTACGGGGGTAAAAATTGACGATATGGGGGCAGATAAGCTTGTGTCCGCCCCTTAAGAGAGTCTTAATGTGATAAATGACTGCTCGGTTACCCCCATCTAGGCCTATATCTGGCCAAGTTAAAGGTCTATATGGGGGGTAATAATGGCAGGTCTAGCTAGATTTTGCGCCATGAGCCATAAAACGTTTCATCTAGGTCGCCATTACGATGCCGGTCGGGGTTTGCAACCCCGATCGAAATGTTTCAATGCTTAAATAGCCTTGGAAACGTTAAACGTTAAGGGCGGGGTTATAAACTCCGTCCCGCTTGGTTTAATCCCCCATGCGTTTAATTACAACCATGTCAGCCTAAGAGAATTAAACTAATTATAAAGCGTTATATAAAGAGAAGGCGTGATTAATGCCTCTATCTCTAAGAATTAAAAATGTACCTAGTTTAGTTTGAGTAACTTTAATGCAGGCACAAGAGTGAAGGCCTTCTGTTTGAGACTGATAATCTTTTAATATCTAATAAGTTGTAATGCGAGTTCTTACTATAATTTGTCATGAGACAAGATTGAGAAAATATCGTTTTTATGGTGTAATGCCGACCTTACACGTCTTAATGCGCCTCTTATTTTGGTAAGCTTGAAAAAAGGGGACGGTTCCGCTACAACTTGTTTTGGAGAGTAGGCTTCAACTATGCAATTTATTATTAAAGAAGGTTTAGATTTACCCATAACGGGTGGGCCTAAACAAATCATTGAGGATGGTAATTCGGTGTCTACCGTTGCTATTCTAGGTACGGATTATGTGGGTATGAAGCCTACTATGTTGGTCAGTGAAGGGGACTCGGTCAAATTAGGCCAAGCCCTTTTTACTGATAAAAAAAATCCAGGTGTAGTTTTTACATCACCAGGAGCAGGTATCGTTAAAGCCATACATCGTGGTGAAAAACGTGCTTTATTATCAGTGGTTATAGAATTAAAAGGTGCTGCAAAAATATCTTTTGATCATTATAAAGAGTCTGATCTGGTTAATTTAACAGCGGAACAAGTTAAAGAAAACTTAGTAGCCTCAGGCTTATGGACGACCTTACGGGCTCGTCCTTATGGCAAGACGCCTGTCATTGATAGCACGCCGAGTGCGATTTTTGTAACCGCTATTGATACTCGTCCTTTAGCTGCTGATCCTGCCATTATTATTAGAGATCGTTCTAATGATTTTAATAATGGTCTGACAGTATTAGCTAATTTGACTGCCGGTAAGCTCTATGTTTGTAAAGCCACTGGCGTCGATATGCCGGTCGCTAATGTGGCTACCGTTGCAGAGTTTTCAGGGCCACATCCTGCAGGCTTGCCGAGTACGCATATCCATTTTATTGACCCCGTTAATATTAATAAATTTGCCTGGCATCTGGATTATCAAGCGGTTATTGCGATAGGTGCTTTATTTACCAGCGGTAAGTTAAGTGTCGAACGAGTCATCTCTTTAGCCGGCCCTACGGTTAAAAATCCTAGACTGATACGCACGCGCGTCGGTGCAAATACCGATGATTTAGTCGCTGGTGAGTTGTTAGATGACGTTGAAAGTCGTGTTATCTCAGGCTCAGTATTTTATGGACACACAGCTAGCGATTGGTCAGCCTATTTAGGTTGTTACAGCAATCAAGTGTCTGTATTACAAGAAGGTCGTGCTAGAGAGTTTTTTGGTTGGATCGTGCCTGGTAAAGATAAATATTCTGCCTTGAATGTTTATACCTCTAGTGTTGATCGTAAAGATAACCGTCTTTTCCCTTTAACCACTGATAAAAACGGCAGTAATAGAGCGATTGTTCCTGTGGGCGCTTATGAAGCCGTTATGCCACTGGATATTTTAGCTACACCGTTATTGAAAGCATTAGTCATAGGTGATTCAGACCAAGCTCAATTATTGGGTTGTTTGGAACTTGATGAAGAAGATGTCTCCTTATTTACATTTGTCGATCCAGGTAAACATGACTTTGCTCCTGTGCTGAGAGCGAATTTAACTAAAATTGAGAAGGAAGGATAATGTCGGCTAGAAAATTTTTAGACAAAGTAGAGCCGTACTTTATAAAAGGCGGACGACTTGAAAAGTATTACGGCCTCTATGAAATGGTCGATACTTTTATTTATACCCCAGCTGATGTAACACGCGGTACTACGCATGTTCGTGATGGTAATGATCTAAAGCGCACCATGACTTTCGTGGTAATCGCAACGTTCTTTTGCATCATGATGGCCATGTATAACACCGGTTATCAAGCGAACTTAGCCATGGAATCTATGGGCTTAGAGCAGATAGCGAACTGGCGTAGTATCCCTATGTCGCTGTTTGGTTATAACACCTTAAATCCATTTTCTAATTTAATGCATGGTGCCTTATATTTCTTACCTGTTTATATAGTGACGCTAGCGGTCGGTGGTATTTGGGAAGTTTTATTTGCAACCGTACGTGGCCATGAAGTCAACGAAGGCTTTTTAGTATCTTCTATGCTTTATACGCTGATTATGCCGCCTGATATCCCCTTGTGGCAGGTAGCTTTAGGTATCTCTTTTGGTATCGTTATTGGTAAAGAAGTCTTTGGTGGTACCGGTAAAAACTTTTTGAATCCTGCCTTAACAGGTAGAGCATTCTTATACTTTGCTTACCCTGCTTCAATGACTGGTGATGCTGTTTGGGTTGCGGTTGATGGTTTTACTCGCGCGACGCCCTTAGGTATTGCAGCGAATGGTGGATTGGATGCCGTTTATGCCGCTAACTATAGCTGGATGCAATCATTCTTTGGTTTTGAACCTGGCTGTTTAGGTGAAACCTCTACCTTAGCGATCTTAATTGGTGCGGCTTTCTTGTTATACACTAAAGTGGCTTCTTACCGCATTATGGCGGGTGTGTTCGCGGGTATGGTAGCAACGTCGGTATTATTCAATGTGATTGGTAGTGATACCAACCCTATGTTTGCCTTTCCTTGGTATTGGCATTTAACCGCAGGGGGTTTTGCTTTTGGTATGGTGTATATGGCAACTGACCCAGTCAGTGCTTCTATGACCAATACTGGACGTTGGATATTCGGCGCCTTAATCGGTGGTATGACCGTGTTAATCCGCGTGGTTAACCCTGCATTTCCAGAAGGCATTATGCTGGCTATCCTATTTTCAAATATGTTTGCACCGACGATCGACTATTTCGTCATTCAAGCTAATATCAGAAGAAGGATGAAACGGTCATGACTGAAAAAAACATAAATTGTAAACACATGACGGCTCTCTGTGAAAAACTCAATGAGTATGAGTCCTATAGAAAGTTTATTATCTATAAAGATAAAGTATTAGCTTTAGGTAATGATAGTTTAGAAAAAACTATCGCTATTGCCGTGGCACTTTGTTTGGTATGTGCGGTTTTGGTTTCTTTTGCAGCGGTTGCTTTAAAACCGTTACAAATTGATAACAAAGCAGCGGATATGAAAAAGAACATTCTTGATGTAGCCGGTCTACTTGAAGTAGGCGCTAATATCAACACCGCTTTTGCTGAAAAAATTGAAGCTAAGATTGTTGATTTAGAAACTGGCGCTTATGTTGAAAATATCAATGCTGATGAATACGATCAACGTAAAGCTGCGAAAGATCCAGCTCAAAGTGTGGCTATTCCTAAAGATAAAGATATTGCCCACATTCGTGTTAAAGCTAAATACGCTAAAGTCTTTTTAGTAAAAGAAGGCGGCCAGCTTAAGTCTATCATTCTGCCTATGCATGGTTATGGCTTATGGTCTACTTTATATGGCTTTTTGTCTTTAGAAGCCGATGGCCAAACCGTACAAAGTATCAACTTTTATGATCAACAAGAAACTCCAGGCTTAGGTGGCGAAGTTGTTAATCCTAACTGGCGTGCCTTGTGGAAAGGTAAAAAAGTCTATGCTGAAACCGAGCAACATTCTGCCGATAAAGGTTCAATTGCAGAAGCCAGTATTGGTGAGCCTGCCTTGAGTTTAATTAAAGGTGCAGTTGATAACACTAGGCCTGGATCTCAATATCAGGTTGATGGACTGGCTGGCGCAACTTTAACCAGTACCGGTGTGACTAATTTAGTCAGATACTGGATGGGTGACGAAGGTTTCGCTCCGTATTTAAAGAAAGTTAGAACGGTTCAAGGGAGTTAAATCATGAGCGCAATATTAAATGATTCAATCTTAAATGATGAAACAAAAAAAGTATTAACAGCCCCTTTAGTCAATGACAATCCTATTACGCTACAAGTATTAGGTATTTGTTCGGCTTTAGCGGTCACTTCACAAATGTCGACGTCCTTGATTATGGCTTTGGCCTTAACCTTGGTAACGGCCTTTTCAAGTGCTGCGATTAGTGCGATTAGAAACCATATTCCTAGCAGTATTCGGATTATTGTACAAATGACCATTATTGCCTCTTTGGTAATCGTGGTAGATCAGGTGTTAAAAGCCTTTGCTTATGATGTCAGCAAGCAATTGTCGGTGTTCGTAGGTTTGATTATTACCAACTGTATCGTCATGGGACGTGCTGAAGGTTACGCGATGAAAAATCCGCCTTTGGAAAGCTTCATGGACGGTATCGGTAATGGTTTAGGTTATAGCTTGATCTTAGTGATCGTGGCTTTTTTCAGAGAAACCTTAGGTTCTGGTAAATTACTCGGTATCGAAGTGTTTAAACTGACTAAAGACGGCGGTTGGTACGATCCCAATGGTTTAATGTTATTACCACCTAGCGCTTTCTTTATCATCGGTTTGATTATTTGGGGGGTTCGTCAATGGAAACCCGCTCAAGTTGAAAAGGTAGAGTTTAAGATTATGTCGATATCTCATGGTGAAGGAGGGCATCACTAATGGAAGCTTATATTAGTTTATTTGTTAAGGCTGTCTTTATTGAAAACTTAGCCTTGTCCTTCTTTTTGGGCATGTGTACCTTTATTGCAGTCTCCAAGAAAATTTCTACAGCCATGGGCTTAGGTGTTGCGGTGATGGTGGTTCAGGCGATTACTGTGCCTGCCAACAATGTCGTTTACCATGCTTTGTTAAAAGAAGATGCTTTATCTTGGCTGGGTATAACCGGCGTTGATTTAAGCTTTTTGGCGCTTTTAAGCTGTATCGGTATGATTGCAGCTTTAGTACAGATTCTAGAGATGATTCTGGATAAGTTTTTCCCCGCTTTATACTTCGCTTTGGGTGTGTTTTTACCTTTAATCACTGTAAATTGCGCCATTTTGGGCGGCAGTTTATTCATGATTGAACGTGATTATAACTTTGGCGAAAGTGTTACTTACGGTGTAGGTAGCGGTTTAGGCTGGGCTTTGGCGATTACTGTCATGGCTGGCGTACGTGAAAAGCTTAAATACAGTGATATTCCTGCCGGTTTGCAAGGTTTGGGTATTACATTTATTACTGCGGGTCTGATGTCTCTTGGCTTCATGGCTTTCTCCGGAATCCAACTTTAGGAAGGTAGAGTAATGCTGGAAATTCTCTTAGGGATTATTATTTTCACGGCTTTTGTGATTGCACTGGTATTTGTTATTATCGGCGCTAAAAGCAAATTGGTCGCGGAAGGTGATGTTGAGATCCTGATTAATAATGAAAAGAAAATTCATGTGCCGGTAGGCTCAAAACTATTAACCGCGTTGGCTGACAATGGTTTATTTGTATCATCAGCTTGTGGTGGCGGTGGAACTTGCGCCCAGTGTAAAGTGGTTGTTCATTCAGGAGGTGGCGAAATTCTGCCGACTGAACTGACCCATATTACCAAGCGCGAAGCGGCCCACGGCGAACGCCTTTCATGCCAAGTTTCGGTAAAACATAACATGAGCATTGAAGTCGAAGATGAAGTCTTCGGCGTCAAAAAATGGGAATGTACCGTTAAGTCCAATAATAACGTGGCTACTTTTATTAAGGAACTGGTACTGCTGTTGCCTGAAGGCGAAGAAATCAATTATAAAGCCGGTGGTTATATTCAAATTGAATGTCCTCCGCATATTGCTAAGTACAGTGATTTCAAGATTGAAGAACGTTTTCATGAAGATTGGGATAAATTCAATCTATGGCGTTATGTTTCTGAAGTAAAGGAGCCGGCATTGCGTGCTTATTCGATGGCCAGTTATCCTGAAGAAAAAGAAATTATGCTAAACGTACGTATCGCCACACCAGCACCTGGTGCGCCTGATTCAGTACCGCCTGGCATTATGTCTTCTTATATCTTTGATTTGAAACCTGGCGATAAATGTATCATCTCAGGACCTTATGGCGAATTCTATGCTAAAGAGACTGAAGCTGAAATGGTTTTTGTCGGTGGTGGTGCAGGTATGGCCCCTATGCGTTCACACATTTTTGATCTGTTACGTCGATTGAAGTCTAATCGTAAAATCACTTTCTGGTATGGCGCACGTAGTAAACGCGAAATGTTCTATGTAGAAGATTTTGATATGCTAGCTAAAGAAAATGATAACTTTGAATGGCATGTGGCTTTGTCTGATCCATTACCTGATGATAATTGGGATGGTTATAAAGGCTTTATTCATAACGTGTTGTTTGAAGAGTTTATTAAAAATCATCCAGCACCGGAAGATTGTGAGTTTTACATGTGTGGACCTCCAATCATGAATACCTCAGTGATTAACATGTTGATTGCAAATGGCGTAGAGCCAGAAAACATCATGTTGGATGACTTTGGCGGTTAAAGTTAGTAGGCCTCGGTTAAGGATGTATTAAATTAACCAAGGCTACTGTTAAAAGAAAACGAGGATAGACTGGTTCTATACCTCGTTTTTTTAATTTAGGTGTTGTAGTCTAAATTAAGTGATTATAGTTGTAGGTTGGGTTAGCGATAGCGTAACCCAACAACACTCATTAATAAAAGGAAATATCATGACTTATTTTTTAGTAACGTTTGTACTGATGCTGGTGGTCATAGCCATTATGGCGATCGGTGTTATCTTTGGCCGACGGGCCATTAAAGGCTCTTGCGGCGGTGGTATGAGCAAGGCCGAATGTGTATGTGTAGAGAAATGCGATAAAAGAAAGAAATTGGATGCAGCTGCGCAAGCTAAGAATTCAATACAAGTGTAATCGGTGCGTTTGGTGTAAAACAGCGAGTAGGATGGGTAGAGCGACAGCGAAACCCATCATTTTGCGATGGGTTTCACGTTGTTCTACCCATCCTACGAGTCTTCGCCCTTTGTCTTTTGTCTGCGCTTATTTAATGGCCGTGATGGCTGATAAAATAACCAACCAATATAAGCTAATACCTTGATGAACAAAACTGACGCATTACAAACATCGGAACGCTCTCAAGGTGCTGCTAGCTTTTATTGGCATGATTACGAGACCTTTGGCACTGATCCGCAACGTGATAGACCAGTGCAGTTTGCCGGTGTTCGTACCGATGCAGATTTTAATGTCATTGATGAACCCCTAGTGGTTTATTGCAAGCCCACACCCGATTGTTTACCGCAACCTGACGCTTGTGTCATTACCGGTATTACGCCACAACTAGCAGCACAAAAAGGTGTTTGTGAAGCCGAGTTTATTGCTTTAATTCATGAACAACTCGCGCAAGCCAATACCTGTACCTTAGGCTACAATAATTTGCGTTTTGATGACGAGGTGACTCGTAACTGTTTATATCGTAACTTTTATGATCCCTATGCGCGTGAATGGCAAAACGGCAATTCTCGCTGGGATTTAATTGATGTCTTAAGAGCGGCAAGGGCTTTACGTCCAGAGGGCATCAACTGGCCAGTAAACGAGGAAGGTAAACCTAGTTTACGACTAGATCAATTAACGGTCGCTAATGGCATTGTTCATGAAGCAGCACATGATGCCTTATCAGATGTCTATGCCACCATTGGCATCGCTAAAGTCGTTAAACAAGCGCAACCTAAGCTATTTAATTTTCTAATACAGCATCGTTTAAAACCTAAGGTTGTAGAGTTATTACAATTAGGCAGTTATCAGCCTGTCGTGCATGTATCGGGTAAATATACGGTCGAAAAGAACTGTTTGGCTATCGTTTTGCCAATCTGTAAACATCCGACCAATAATAATGGTGTCATCGTTTATGATTTGTCTATAGATCCAGAGCCTATGTTGTCTTTATCGGTTAAGGACATACAGCAACGGCTATTTACGGCGACTAAAGATTTGCCCGATGGTGTGGCACGCATCCCCTTAAAAACGGTGCATATTAATAAGTGTCCGGTGTTAGCGCCTATCTCGGTGATCAAGCCAGAAGATGCGCACAGACTCTCTATCGATTTTGAACTATGCCTAACTAATGTCGCCAGAATTAAGGCCGCTACGCAGTTGTCTGCTAAGTTAATGGCGGTGTTTAGTGATCAGTCTTACCATAATCAAGAGTTTGATCCTGATCTAGCTATTTATAGTGGTGGTTTCTTCTCTGATGCGGATAAGCAAAAAATGGCCAAGATCAGATTGTCTTCACCTGAGCAGCTGGCAACATCTGATGTCACCTTTACTGATAAGCGTTTAAGCGAGATGTTATTTCGCTATCGAGCCCGTAATTATCCTGAAACGCTTAATGCCGATGAGCAGTGTCGTTGGCAGACTTTATGCCAGCAGCGCTTAACTGGGCAACTGCCAGGCGCGAGTATTACTTTTGAGGCTTATGAGGCTAGGTTGCAAGAGTTACGAGAGGGTGGTAATAATCGTAGCGATATTATTGAGGCTTTAATGGCTTATGGCCTAGCGTTACGTTAAGTTTAATTTACTTTTATCGTTTTATTGGGAACGATAATGTTGTGGTGATGATACGTAGGGGCGTATTGCATACGCCCTATTAAATATGTCTCTATAATATTGACCTTCCGATATTGGGCGTATGCAATACGCCCCTACGGTTTTTGTAACTTCGGTTGCAGGATTTGCATCGGCCCATACGGGTATTATCTATGGTGAATCCTATAAGGCGTGGGAACGATATAAAATATTTAGTTATGTCCGAGTACGCTATCGCAAACCGGAGCTACTTTAATGTTCTTTATTTAAAACACTTTTCTATTTGAAGTCCTTACTAGGTAAACCTTATGTCCCTTAAACGTCCAGTCGTCTTATCTTTTTCAGGTCATGATCCTAGTGGTGGTGCGGGTATACAAGCCGATATTGAAGCTATGGTCAGCCATCAATGCCATTCGGCCAGCATTATCACTGCCTTGACCGAGCAAGATACCAGCAACGTTAAAAAACTGATCCCACAAAGCTCGGCGGCTATTATTGGTCAGGCGAATACTGTATTAAATGACATAGCCGTTGATGTCTTTAAAATTGGTTTAATTGGCCATCATGAAACTGCATTAGCCATTTACTCAATTTTAAAACAGTATCCTCATATCCCTGTGGTCTTAGATCCGGTGTTAGCAGCCGGTGGTGGTGCCGACTTATCTAATGAACAATTAATTACGACTATCGTTGATTTATTATTACCTTGTACCAAGGTGTTAGTGCCCAATAGCGAAGAAGCTCGTAAATTAACAGGACTTGATGACCTAGAAGACTGCGGTCTCGCCTTACTAGAGCTAGGTTGTGACTATGTGTTGATTACCGGTACTCACGAAGATACGCCTTCAGTAAGTAATCAACTATTTCATGATAATCGTTGCTGGGAGACTTATACCTGGGATCGATTGCCCGCAAGCTATCATGGTTCAGGCTGTACCTTGGCAGCGAGTGTCGCTGCCTTACTGGCTCATGGCTTAGAGCCGATACAAGCGGTAATGGAAGCTCAGGAATATACGTGGAACTCGTTAAGTAGCGCTTATCAACCGGGTAAAGGGCAATTGAATCCGAATCGATTCTTTTGGATGGAAGAAGAGTCATGAGCTTTCCTAATAGGGGCTTGTATGCCATTACTCAAACAGAGCATAAATCCTGCGACACCGTAGTCAGGGAAGTTGAAGCAGCACTGAGAGGCGGTGCGGTGGTGGTGCAATATCGAGATAAACAGCCGCTAGATGCAGATTTATTAGCCCGTCAATTACTTAAACTATGTCAGCAGTACAAAGTGCCCTTGTTGATTAATGATGATGTGGATTTGGCAGTAAGGATAGGCGCTGATGGCGTGCATATCGGTAGAGACGATAGCGATATTAAACGAGCGCGTCAGCGTTTAGGTGAGCAGGCCATCATTGGCGTATCTTGTTATGACTCCGTTGAACATGCACAGCAGGCACAAAATCAGGGTGCAACTTATGTTGCGTTTGGACGCTATTTCCCTTCGTCCTCAAAACCACTCGCATTGCCAGCGAGTCTTGAAACCTTAAGGCTTGCAAAGCAAGTGCTTACTATTCCGATCGTCGCTATAGGTGGAATTCTTCCTGAAAATGGCTCTTTATTATTAGAGGCGGGTGCAGATTTGTTAGCCGTTATAGGTGGGCTATTTGATGATCAGCCAGAACTTTCGGCAAAGTCTTATCAATCACTGTTTGAGCGCCCTACATTAACATTTGACCTATAGAAAATGAGCCCAAATAAACAAGAATAAAATAGACGGCCGATAAAGCAATACTGGCAGAAAGGTTGATAGCTAGAGTTTTTCTAAAAATATAGGCTATCAATGCAAGTTCCCAGATAAACAACAGTGCTAATACATAATAGCTGAGTAAGTATTGATTGATTGTCAGCCAGACTAAAACCGGGATGATAAAAAGTGAGACGATATTGCTACATAACAAAACAGCGGTTGTTGTTTGTACAAAGGCATATAAGGTTTTATTGAGTTGAAGTACCAAGCCGATAAAGACTAGTGTAAACGCCGTCTCAAAACTCACTTCAAGGAATGACTCGAAAGGATCATCGGTCATGTTAGTTTGAATTAAAAATTCGATAACATAAAAGAACAGCAGATTTTGTTTAAGAAATGCTGTTGATCTCGTTAGCTCTAATGGATTATGTTTAAGCCAGCATAGTGGTATAAATTGCCTTAGATTATCAATAGCTAACATGATGTTTCGCGTATGTCATTAATAGTTACTATAGGGTTTTTGATATAAATTAATGTGCTATTTCATCCTCATAGGCACTAAAGTGATCGTTTAAGTCTTGAACTAGCTCTTTAGTTTTACTTGTTAAGTCCATTAAGCGGGCTTTAGTTAGTTTATTCCAGCCCAAGGGTTCGCTAATGGGTAATAACATGCGTTTCGTGGTTAAATTCATTTCAAAAAGCTGACTTAAGTTTTCCATAAGATGGAGTTCTTTTTGTCTTAGATTGAGTTTCTTGATAATAAATTTAGCATGTAATTTACAAATCAATAGATGAGTCGGTACTAGAACGGCTAATAAAATCACAATAATGATTGGACCAATAATTGGATCAAATAAAAAGTCTAAAGCACCGAATTCAATTTCTGCAAATACCGCCAAAATGGCAAAAAAGCTTAGAATAAATAGGGTCGTGATATTGGCGCGCTCTTTCCAGGTCACGAGACCTTTCTTAACCTCTGGTATGACCACATTTTCGAGCTCACGGATATTCTTTTCTAAGGTTTCTAAGATCCTATAAGTACGGTCGTTATTGACATTAGCCATACGCTCGTCTATTTCATTAAAATCGGCTTGATGATTGGGGTTAATGTTATTTTGCGCACTAGGCAAAATAATAAATTGTCCAGTATTTAAACCGAGCGCTAAGAGTTTACGTTGCCATGAACTTATGATTTCATTGGTTTTAGCAGGATTGAGTGCGGCTAAAGGCTCATCGATTAAATAAACAAATTTATTAGTATCTTGTTGGCTGATGATCTGCTGTATTATTTCATACTGCATGGGCGAAGTGCTTTCAAAGACATCAGAAAACACAAAAACGAGGTCGGCGCAGTCTATACTTTGTTGTGATAATAGCAAATTAACGGGATTGATCGCTTCAGCATTTATATTAGGTGTATCTATAAAAACCTTAGCTTTTAAACGATCACTGTTGATAGTTTTTAATTCCAAATAAGCATTAATGCGTTCGCCTTCGCCTTTGAGTAATTGCTCTATTTGGTTGCTGATTTGATAAAAGGGGTATCTGGGGTCTACATCCAAAGCTGTGCCAGGTAAGGTGGCTGCATGAGCTAGGCTGTTATGTAAGAGCACCGTGAACTTTTGGTTGAAGGCTTGAACACTAGAGGGGATTTGTTGAGGGTTCATGAGGTAGCTATTAATAAAGCGCGACTTAGCACTAGAGTTGCCGCTAATTAAGCTAATAATAGGCAGCCAAGATTTTTTGTTAGCCGTGGTTTCATCATTACTGATAAGGCCCAGTTCAAATTCTATTTGATCAAGTTCATGAAAGACTTTTGCTGATTTTAGCAATACCGGATTGTCATTAGCGAAATGTTTTTCAAGATTAATAAGGTATTTGCTCGCTGTCTTTTCAGTCATCAGTTTGACCCCGCAGGTTATGAGTTTAGATATAAAAGTTTTGTGAGTATACACCTAGGGAGGCTTCGATAACAAAAAAACAGGGTAATTAGCCTTGGCTAGACAGCTCTAAAAGCATGGTATTTATAAAGGTAATTGGTTATTGGTAGCTAAATAATGCCAATTGATAGTATATTTGACGACTTTGCAGTTCTATATAAGCGTATATGATAAAAAAAGAGTCTCGTTTTCGTAATTATATACCGTTAATAATGCTAGCTATAAGCTACAGCTTATCTGCATGCACGACTACATTATCAGGTTATTATGGTGAACATAACCAGACTAAAGCAGAATTCACTAAGTATGTGGAAACGGTCTTTAAATTGCAAAACAGTATGACCAGTGAAATGATGGCTATTACGGATGCGGATGAAACTTTAGTGCGGGCAGATCAAAAGATGCAGGAGATTTGTGCGCCACTCAATGAATATGCGGCTCTTGAAGAAGATAAGTTAAATATTACGTTTGCTTTGCTTAGGCGGGTTGAACAAGCGGCTGTGGCCTGTGAACAAGCCGCTCAAAAACTTCAAGCGCTATTGGAACATAAATAGCTTTATGAACGTTAGTCAAGAGCGGCTTGGCTAACGTAATAACAGTTTTTCTTATTTCTTGTTGAAGTAATAATAGCCGCCAAACTTTCCTTTCAGTGTCATGGTTTGGTCATTTTTGTCGACTAAAGAAAATACATCAAATCGGCTGTTACCTACCAGAGCAATCTTTAATTTTCCTTCTTCTATTTCGTAATTAACCGGTGGCTGATCATAGTATTTGCCTTCACGTGGGATATGCAAAATGGTGACTTTGCCGTCTTTAAATACCCAAGTGTCTTCACGAGTGACAGTTTGTTTGTCCGTTAAGGAGTTAGTGGTATGTTGAAGTTTCCAAGTACCTTGTATTTCTTCTTTAGATTTAAGTTCAATATCAGCATTTACGGTATTAGCGACTAGTGATATACCTAATAATAAAGCTAGAGTAATTACGTTTGTTTTTTTCATGATCATTCCTATGTTTTAGTAGAGAGGACAACGGCGAGTGAAGGTCACCCAGGTAAGCGTTGTTTGATTAAATGATCGGCTCACCCCGAGCAAGCTTGGGTAATTTACCCTCCAAACCCATGGCACTGCGCATGACTTTGTTTTTAGCAGGTAATAATCGTTCAGCTAAGCCTAAGCCTAAATTACGGATGAATTTTAAAGGGAGTATTTCATTGCTAAATACTTGATAAAAAACATCCATCACGGTCATCATCTTAAGATTTTCATTGCGACGTAGCTGTTCATAACGCTGTAAAACACTTAAATCACCTAACGATAAACCTTTCTTCGCAGCGTCAATGAGTACTTCGCCTAAAGCAGCGGCATCGAGTAAGCCAATATTAACACCTTGACCGGCCAGTGGATTAATCATGTGCGCTGCATCGCCCACCAATACCACGCCCGGTTTAACATAGTTTTGAGCGTGTTGACGCTTGAGTGGAAAGCTGGCTACGCCCAATACTTGATTAACTTGGCCTAAGCAGTCAGGGAATGCGCTTTGCAATTCCTCCTTTAGGTCATCGTAGCTTAAACTTTTTAAGCGCCTCACTTCATCAGCTGAGTTATACCAGACGATAGAGCCATAATGGCCCGTTAAGGGTAAAAAGGCTTGAGGGCCACTGGGTAAAAAACGTTGCCAAGTGATATCTTGCTGCTCATAAGCGGTTTCTATATAGATTACCAGAGCGTGTTGTTTGTAATCCCAACTGGTTACGCCTAGTCCTACTATTTGTCTGACCCGTGATTGACCGCCATCAGCAGCCACCAGCACTTTGCTAGACAATTGTCGCCCATCTTCCAATTCCAGTAAGCTATCTTCTCCTATGGCATAGTTGATTTTAGTTATAGTGCTGGGACAAATCAATTCAATATTGTCAAATTCTTGTAAACGATCTAAGAGTGCAAGTTGGGTGATTCTGTTTTCAACAATATAGCCCAGCTCAGGATAATTAATATCATCACTGCAAAACTCAGTATCCCCGGCTGTTTCCCAAACACGCATGCGTTTAAAAGGACAAAAGCGTCTAGCAACGACACCATCCCAAGCTCCGACGGTTTCTAGTATGCTTTTAGAGGCAATACTTAAAGCCGAAACCCTTAAATCATGCGCTTGTTCAGGACTAAAAGCCTGTGGTGGAGTACTTTCGATCACTGCAACTTTTAGCGAACTATTGCCTAAGCTACAGGCTACCGCCGAACCGACCATGCCGCCACCAACAATAACGACATCAAATTTTTCTATCATGAGCGGCTCATCCTTTCGGCATTAATAATAGCTTGTTGTGCTAGTTGGCGCGCTATCTTAGCGGCTCGTTTGGCGATCAAGGCTTTAGCGGCATCAGCACCGATATGGGCTTCACCTCGTTGTTTAGCTAAGGCCATTTGTTTTTCTCGTTCCATAAAACGGGTTTTCTGTAAGTCGGTGGCCTTATCATAACAATGCGGACAACTCACGCCTTGCTGATATTTAGCATCGGCTTTATCTGCTTCAGTAATCGGTAAGCGACAGGCGTTGCATTGATCGTATTGGCCTTTTTCAAGTTGCAGGTTAACGGTCACACGTTCATCAAAAACAAAACATTCACCTTCCCATAAAGTTTCTTGAGGCGGCACCACTTCTAAGTACTTTAAAATGCCGCCTTTTAGGTGATAGACCTCATTAAAACCTTGCTCTTTAAGATAAGCCGTCGATTTCTCACAGCGAATGCCGCCCGTGCAAAACATAGCAATCTTTTTATGTGTGTTAGGATCAAGGTTATCTTGAACATAACGAGGAAAGTCTCTAAAGCTTTCAGTATTAGGATTGAGCGCGTTCTTAAAGGTACCGACTTGATATTCATAGTCATTACGCGTATCTACGACGATAACATCAGGATCGGAAATCAGTTGATTCCAATCTTCAGGTGCTACATAAGTGCCCACCACGCGTTTAGGATCAATACCTTCTATGCCTAAGGTAACGATTTCTTTTTTAAGTTTAACTTTAGCGCGGTTAAAAGGCAGATTATCGGTATACGATTCTTTATGATCAATATCAGATAAACGCTCATCTTGACGCAACCACTTGAGTACGCTGTCTATACCCGCACGACAGCCAGCAATCGTGCCATTAATACCTTCATTAGCCAATAATAAAGTACCGCGCACTTGCGATGCTTCCATAACCTCATGCAAGGGCTGTCGTAAAGACTGAAAATCATCCAAAGTGACGAATTTATATAAAGCACAAACAACTATCGTAGACATGAAAACCTCGTTGCGAACCAGAACGTAAATCTGGAGCAAAAAGAGAGCTATTATACGGCCAGCATTAGAATACCGCTAATTGTTGAAGGTTTAGTGACAATACTGGCTACCGATTTAACGCGGGACACAAGCTTAATCGTTCACTTTTAGGCAGGGTTCTTTTAAGAGCAGACAAAAGGCAAAGGGCGAAGCCGAAGCGTTAAGCCTAGTATCTGCGTCGCCTTAAGTTGCTAACCTCCTAGACTTAATCTTTCGCCTTGAGCCTTTCGTCTGAGTTGAAGCTGCCCCGTCTTAAATTGGTAGCCCATTTAACGCTGAATATTTATGATCAAGCGGTGGAGTAAGCAATCGATTATTTAGTGAGCCAGCCATGCATAAAATGTTTAACAAGAATGAGTATAGTCGTTTCCACCTGTTTAATGTTGTCCTTATCAGAAGTCGGACTTAAAGAAATGGCGCAAATACCATGCACGCCAGCAAAGAAAGCGGCAGCGGTCGTTTTTATTTCCAGAGCATCTAGTTCTGGTTTTAGTTGTGCGAGCTGTAATTCAAATGGAGCATAGATATGATCGATTTTGTCTTGATACCAATCAGGAATCATAGTGCCCATTAACAAGTGATCATCAAAAATATAACGCCAGCGCTTAAAGTTTTGAGCGCCATAATTCATATAAACTAAAGCTAAACTTTCCATCGTAGTTTCCGCTTCACTAAATGGTGTTTTCTGTAATTGCAGAGCAATCTCATCAAAAGTTCTAGCATGGATATGCATGACCAAATCAGCCATATTAGCGTAGACCATATACAGACTACCTACGGTATAACCTATTTCTTTTGCAATACTTCGTGCCTTTAATGCAGAAAAGCCGTCAGTAATGACGACCTGTTCGGCAGCATCCAGTAGCATGGTTTTTATTTGTTCTTGGCTATGTTCACTTCGTCTTGCCATGATGATAATAGAATGCTTTAGTGAGTTTTTAGCGTATCAAGATTATTTTTTGCACTAGAATGGTCTTGGTCAGCTGCTTGTTGATAGAGTTCCAATGCTTTAGCTTCATCTTTAGGCACACCTAGGCCATTTTCATAAAGATAAGCCAGATGATATTGGTCATCAGCATCGCCCGCTTGAGCTGTCCTCTGCAGTTTTGCGATGGCGTCTTCTGACGTCATCGGGGTTGCGGTATCGGTTTCTGTCTGATTAGTAAACGGGTCTTGATCTTTACAAGCAGGCAATAACAGTATAAAAGCTAAGATCAATGTTATGGGTTTCATAATAGAGTAGGCTGTATTCATCTGTAAACTCGCTTGAGAGAGAGGCTATTGAATTAATCAAACTTGAAGGCTCCTGTTAAGCCCTTAGCTTTTGCATCTCTATCAGTCAGTGGCGCCAAGCCAAAACGCTCTTCTATCAATTTAAGTATAGAGGTGGTGTCGTAAGCGGTATGATCCACATAAGCGTGCTTTGCAAACGGTGACACGATAATAGCTGGAATACGTGTGCCAGGGCCCCAACGATCAATTTTAGGGGGGGCTACATGATCCCAAAAACCGCCGTATTCATCATAAGTAATGATGATGGCGGTACTTGGCCAAATAGCGCTGTTTTTGATGGTCTCAACCAGTTCATGTACTTCTTGATCAGCAGCTTCAATCGTGGAATAGCCAGGGTGCTGGTTTTTATTGCCGGCGGGTTTAAAAAAGGCGACCTGCGGAAAGTCCTGCTTAAGATCGGTTAATAACTGCGCCTTATCTTTTAAATGTTCAGCCCTAGCCGCCGTGCCAGGCGCATAGTTGCTATAAAATACGAAAGGTTGATGATGATATTGAAAGTTATCGTCAGTCACACGTTCAGCAACAGCATTATCCCAACCGCCTGCATACCAAGCCCAAGAGATGTTCTTTTCAGATAAACGATCACCGATAGTCGCTTGGCTCTGTGCCGGCAGCCTATTTTCGGGATGAGCCGAGTTAAAGGGTGGGTAATAAGGCTGTATACTGCCGACCACATAACCGTCTTCGGTGACGCTAGGGTCATTAGTAAGCCTTCCGGTCAGGGCATCGATTTTCCATGATTTAAGCTCAGCAGGAGCATCTTTAAATTCGGGTGTGCAGGCGCAGATCAACCATTGATGATTAAGAAAAGAGCCACCAAAAGCGGCTTGAAAGAAATTATCGGCTAAGGTGTATTGTTTGGCATACTGCCATAAGGCCGAGCCAGACAAATCATAATGGCCCATGCTTAAACCGCTTGCGGAAGACAGTTGCGCAAAACGATCATTACGGCCGCCATTAATCTGCATTTGATGGATAAAGAATCGATGTGTTAAATCAGGATGTTTTTCACCGGTACTCACGTAGTCAGCAATATTGAACGGCTGATTGGGCAGGTCAGCAGGAAAGCGCTCATCGCGTTGCTTATTGGCCATAACCGCAGGCAAGGTTTTATAGGGTTGTCCAAATTCATCTATTTGTGGCAGTGCTTTATTAGCCTTTGTTAAACCATTAGCACCCGGAAAATTACCGAATAAACTATCGAAGCTACGGTTCTCTAAGTAAATGACCACAATATGATCAAGCTTAGCCAAGCCTTTGGCAGCCGAAAAACTAGTACTCGGCACTAAGGCGCTGAGTAGGACTAAAAGCGTTGCAGTACGAAAAGGTTTCATTTGGAATGCTCTAGGTTAGGTTTAAAGTGTTTTATTTTGCATTAGCGAGGAGCTTATGCGTGAACTAATGCGGGGATGCGCTAGCGCTTGGCGTTCCCAATAGAACTGTAGCCTCGATGCAGCAACACGCTGCGAGGATTTTCGGAGCACCTATTTCCTCGATTCCACTCCGTTTCATCGAGGCTACTTGCTAAACAGTGTGGTTTATTATAAAGCCTACAAATGACGACATAAAGTCAAAGCACATTATCTTTACCCATGCGTAATATGCGCATCAAGTTTAGCAATATGGCCTTGTTCATCGAAATAGACGGTCATCAGTTTGGACTGTTTACATTGCTGTAAGGCATCCGCTTCAAGGTTATAAAAGTCGCATAGGTCTTGATCGTTAACGAGCTTTTGGGCGGCTGGTAATAGCACTTGAGAGCGCAAGGCTCTGGCGAAAATCCAGCATAACCATAGCAAAGTCATGATCACTAAGGCCGCCATATAGATTTCCATGAGTTCTAACAAGCTTTTATAACCACCAAACCAACGCATTTCATTGATCATCTTCTTATCGCCCATCACCCAATTATTCAGGGCAACCAAAGGAATTAATAAGTAGATCCACATCACCCAACACAATAGCCAGACAAATAAGGCGCTGATCCGTTTACGGACGGTTTGTAGTTGCGGGGCATTAATAATATAGTCTTTCATTTGCTGCGCAAGCCTCTGTCTACGGTGACCCAAACGGCACGTTGTCCGCGCTTCTTTTTAAGGGCGCGAATCGAGCCCACTATGGTGGTGCCTACATTAATCATCCAATAAACCAACGGATACCAAACCATCCAGTAATAATAGCGAGCCACACCACCGGTGCGTGATTCGTAATGTGAGTCTATAAATAGACTCACACCAAATTGTATTAAACAGGTTAGGCTCAGCAACATGCTCGTCCAGCTAGGGCTAAGATCATGTAAAGATTGGCGCGTGGATTCGGTAAATAACTCAAAAGGCATAAACAGTAAATGTACCAGTATCAAAAAAGCCCAGACTATACTGATTAAACATTCGCCATACAGCAACCACATGCCGCGTGAGGACCAACGAAACAGCGCAGGAAAATAACGTATCAGCACTTCGGTGCCGCCTTGCGCCCAACGCGAGCGTTGCTTCCACAAACCTTCTAAAGATTCCGGCATCAATACCCAGCACAGGGCATTAGGTTCAAAATAGATCGACCAGCCGGCTAGCTGTAATTTCCAGCTAATGTCGATATCTTCGGTGACCATGTCGTTGCTCCAATAACCGACATCATGTAAGGCGGATTTTCGGAAGGCGGCAATCACCCCAGACACAGTAAAAATATGGCCATAAGAGCGTTGCGCACGTTTGATCATGCCGACGATGGCTGAAAATTCACCGACTTGAATGCGACCTAGCAAGGTAGAGCGATTTCGGATGCGCGGATTGCCCGTGACTGCACCGACATTAGGATTATCTTGGAAATGGCGTACCATCCACGCCACGGCTTCGGGTGCTAATAAGGCATCACCATCAATACAAATCAAGAATTCATGCTGAGCTAACAAAGCACCGGCTCGTAAGCCCATCGCTTTGCCTTGATTGGTGTGTAAATTAATCACCCGTAGTTGGGGATGTAGTTCTGCTAATTCTTCTAGGATTTCTAAAGTGTTATCTTTACTACCATCATTAATGGCGATAATTTCAAAATTGGGATATTTTTGCTGTAACAAAATACCCACGGTATCTCGGACATTATCGCCTTCGTTATAACAGGGGATCAGTATAGAAACTGGTGGATAGTCTTTTAAGGGTGGCAAATGTTCCTTATTGCCGGGTTTACGCCATTCGTAACGAAAATAAAAAATAATCGCGCCAAACATCCATACATAAGCCATAAACAAGGGATAGTAATAAATGAATATTTCTATGCTGCCATCCAAGGGTTCCCAGGAAGTTACCCAGAGGGTCCATTGGCTTTGTAAGGTTTCGATCAGGTTTTGAAAAAAGGGATTCATGGTGTAGGGGGAGTCGCCATATCGAGTGAAAGTTGTGGTCTTTGTTGCAAAAGCGCTGCTGATTATGGCATAAAAGTTAATGAAAAATATTTTTGTAAGTTTTAACGTTCACACGCACAGCGTCATGACTCATAGTCAAGCAAATTAGTATAAGGTTGGAGTGCAATAGCTTTAGCTCTTGCTTTATAAAACAGCTGAAGCTGTTTTACTCCAAATATACAGATTCCTTAGTTGTGGGTCGTGACGCAGGATGAAGAAACCATATCATATCTGTAAGCCTTTGCCTTTGTTCTTGCCATATTAATTATGGCATAAAAGGCAAGGCAAAATGTTTTTGTAAATCGCTTAGCCGTGGCTGATCGGTAAAGACATTGTCAGGATAATAACCGATATGTTGCACATTTAATTTCTTGAGTAATTCTAACTGGGTTATAAACACCGGCATAGGGATTTTCTGTTGGGTTTTCCAGTTCATCGCTTGAAGTTCAAACACCGTCTTCTTTAGGCCCTCAGGCTGTTGAGCTACGGTTTTAACCAATTGCGTAAGCCACTGAGTAGGGTTTTTAGCTTCTTCCATAAAGGGCATGGCTTCTATGGCCACATAATCATAATGCGCTAAGAACGATTTAAACGATTGCGCATACCATTCTTCACTGTAAGGTTTTAATAAAGGCAGGGCATACATATTTCGAGCGGTTTTAATACCGGGTCTATAGATACGCACCCGATCCGCTAACTGATCGGTAAACTGATTAATGAGTTCGGTTTTTTCTTGTGCCCAAGCCATACGCATGCTGCTAGTCGCATGGAGTTGATCAAATTCAACCGGCAAGCCACCTACTTCTTTAGTATAAGTTAAGGCTAGGGGCGAGACATCTTCAAAGTCCGATAAAATACCATCGTCATGAAATAAAATGCCATCAAAATTACAATGCTTGGCCAAGTCTTCATAAATGTCCGCCACAAATTGACGAGCTTCGGGATTAAAAGGCGATAAGCGCTTATAAATATGACTAGAGGCTTGGGCTTTACCGTCTCGCCATTCTTGCACATACCAGTCTTCAGGGATGTCACCTTGATAAGCCATAATGGGCAGCCACGCATAGACTTTAACTCTAGCGACATTTTTTAATTGCCAAGCGACGCGGTTAAATAAATCTTGTTTAACCGGTAAATGCCGATTAGGAAAATACAAAGCATCGGCATTACCATCACCATCAGGATCAGAATAAGCCTGTAAATACACGGTATTAATGCGCATATCTTTGATGCGCTGAATAATCAGATCCAAATTGCGTTCGGTTTGTTCGGTTTGTTCGGGGTCTTTGTCGTACAAAAAATCCATATCCAAATGGGCGACGCGTAAGGGTCTTTGTGCACGCATTTTACTGACGATCAGCGCAAACTCATTGACATCAGGGTCTTGAGCAATAATTAAACGCTTTAAGGCGCTGATATCGGCAAAGCTATTAATACCATCAACCAAACCCATCGTCACCGGCATGCCCGCTTCACGCGCAGCTTGCACGGCGATTTGATTATATTCACCATAAGGCCAGACCATGGCTTTAGGGCGAATGCCAGCATGCTGCAAGATAAAATCACTGCTCTTTAATAAGGCCTTACGAATGCGATTTTGATAATCTTCGTCGGTTTCATAGACCAGCATCGGGTCATCATAAATGCGCGTGACGGCAGCGGCTTGGGTATTGCCCTGTGGATTAGCCAGTACACCTTTATGTAAATCATAACTATGCGAGGCAATATCGACTAAGCCCGACTTCACCATGTCTCTGATTTGATCCCAATTGACTAGCTCTTTACCTGCATCATAACTGCTAGGATCGCCCTCCATCCAAGCACCGACTAGCGCCAACGTGGCAGGATAATGATGTTTCTTTAATAAAGGGAAGACTTTCGTATAAAAACTTAAATAACCATCATCAAAGGTTAATACCACGGCTTTATCGGGTAAATCGGCTTTGCCAGCACTAGCGTCCAGCACGTTTTGTATACTGACCAGATGATAACCTTGCTTCTTTAGCCAAGCTAAATGCTCTTCAAAATGCACGATACTGACATCGGTAGAATTAAAAGGCCCGTCGGCACTGACGATGTCATGATAATTAAGAACTAAAAAGTTTTGCTCTTTAGCATGGGCTAAGCTAAAGACTAAAAACAATGCCAGCAAACAGCAGAGTTTGTTGATGATAGGTGTGACAAAAACAGGGGAAGTAAGGCTCATGACATCCAGATAAAAAACGTAAGCAAAGTAGTGACAATATTAACCGAAAAACCAGCGTATCAGTTTAATATTGAAAAGTGTACCAAAATATAGGCTGATCTACACTAGCGTAGTTTAGCGTGATCCCAAGCTTTAGCTCTCAGCGTTATACATAAATCCAAGTGATATTTGAAAAATCCCCCCTAACCCCCCTTTTTCAAAGAGGGGAACTGGATTGACCTTCGCAACAGCAGACTTATGTAAAACGAAGAGTAAGTAGCCTCGATGAAACGTAGTTTAATCGAGGAAATAGGAGTCACGGGAAGTCTCGCAGCGCCTAGCTTCACCGCTCCACTAATTGTCGATCTTGATTAAGACATAGTTATATACAAGTCGTGTCAATGATTACTAGAAACGTTAATTCCACCGAGGCTTCAATATTAATACTAGAGCCTTTAATAACTATATTAACTTGTCCAGTAACAACAGGCAGATTGTTAGCGATGTTATTACACCGGCTAGGGAAGTCGCTAGCGGCTTTAGAGAATATTATAAACTGCCTAGACACTTTACTGATAAAGATAGTCATGTTATTAAACCATTCAGAAAAGTCACTAGCTGCTTTAATAGGGCCTTTTATCGCTCCGATATAGTCTGTAAAAGTGATAAAGTGATGTGGCTGTAGTTAAAGGGCGCGACTTGTTTCTGCGCTGTCTATTAATTGCTTAGGTAACTATTGAGCCATTAGCTCAAGTGCAAAACACAACGCTCTATAATATAATTTGCTAATATTTTTTTCTTAGCTAGACTAATGCCACTAAGTCGTTAACTAGATAAACCGTACCCGCTGTTATTAAGAGTTCTTATGACCAAAAAAGTAAAAGATATCCCCAGTACACTCCCAGTCGTGACTGATAAATTCCCTATCGTCGGTATAGGCGCCTCAGCGGGTGGCTTAAGCGCTTTCGAGGCCTTCTTTTTAAATATGCCTGAAAATACTCAGGTCAATATGGCTTTTGTTTTGGTACAGCATTTGTCGCCGACTTATAAAAGTTTATTGCCAGAAATTATTCAGCGTCATACGACGATGAAGGTTTATGAGGTTTTAGACGGCATTATCGTTCAGCCTAATAGCGTTTATATTATTCCACCCAATTATGACATGGCCTTTTTGCAGGGCAGTTTACAATTGATGAAGCTTATTAAACGCGATAAACAACGCTTGCCTATCGATTTTTTCTTTAAATCCTTGGCGATGGATCAGCGCGAACTTGCCATCGGTATTATCTTATCGGGCGCAGGTTCAGACGGCAGTCAAGGTTTGCGTGCTATCAAGGATGAAGGCGGCATGGTTATGGCGCAAGCTCCTGCGGGTTTAGAATTTGACAGCATGCCGCGCACTGCCATAGAAACGGGCTTGGTGGATTTTGTGCTGCCCGTAGAGAAAATGCCCGCTAAGCTGATAGATTATGTTAGCCATGCTTATGGCAAACTTGCCCCCTTAAATGGCAGTCATCAAGGTCAGCATCAAGAAACGGCGATGAAAAAAATCTTTCTCTTGTTACAGAATCAGACTGGTCATGATTTTTCACAATATAAACCGAATACTATTCACCGTCGTATAGCGCGCCGATTGTCGGTGCATCAAATTGCTGAATTCAATGATTATGTAAAGTATCTACAGCAAACCCCCAGTGAAATTGATGCCTTGTTTCTGGATGTATTGATCGGCGTCACCCAATTTTTTCGTGATACCGAAGCCTTTGTCAGTTTAGCCGAGCAGATTGTGACTAAACTGCTAGTCAATAAAACCTTAGGCTCGGTGATACGGGTGTGGGTGCCCGGTTGTTCCACCGGAGAAGAGGCTTTTAGCATCGCTATCTTATTAGTCGAGGCGATGGAACAAGTCAAACTTAATGTCGTAGTGCAGATTTTTGCCACCGATATTAATCCTCGCGCCATCATCGCCGCCAGAGCCGGTTGTTATCCGGCCAGTATTATTGAGAATATCAGTCCAGAACGTTTGGCTAGGTTTTATATCTTACAAGCCGATGGCATCACTTATCGAGTACACCGAGATATACGCGATATGGTGGTGTTTTCTGAACATGATTTGCTTAAAGATCCACCGTTTTCAAAATTAGATCTGATTAGTTGCCGCAATGTACTCATCTATATGAATAGTGCCCTGCAAAAGAAATTAATCCCTTTATTTCATTATTCGCTAAAAGAAAATGGGCTGTTGTTTTTAGGAACCTCCGAAGGCATCAGTGACTATGGCGATCTTTTTAGGACCTTAGACCATAAGACTAAGTTGTATCAACGTAAAGAAAGTCTTTATGAGAACCCTCATAGAGCTAGATCGCATTATTTACCGACGATGTCGGCCATTAATGCCTCGGTGCGGCATCATTTTATACCGACCACCGCGCCGCTAAAGCCGCCGTTACGAACCCTAACAGAACAAATGCTATTACAGCATATTAGTTGTTGTGCAGCCTTAGTGAATGACCTAGGTGATATCTATTATTTACACGGACGTACCGGCCAGTATTTAGAGCCAGCCATGGGTGAATCCGGTATTAATAATATTCTTAAAATGTCCAGAGTAGGCTTAGCCAGTCGCTTGAGTGTGGCTTTGCATAAAGTGGTGCTGAGTGGAAAAATGGTCCGAGATGAAGGCTTGCGCGTTAAAACCAATGGCCACTTTAGCTTAGTGAATATCAGTGTTTATCCGGTGCTGTCAAAATTATCCGACCTATCGGAGACCAGTTTGTATGGGGTGGTGTTCGAACCAGCGCTTAGCAGTTATAGCGAAGATACACCGAGTTTGGGCACTGAGTTGCGAGTCAGTCCTGAGGCGGCAGGTGATGAGCATCAGCAACTGATTGACGATCTTAAGCAAGAATTATCGCTGAAGGATGATTATTTATTTGCCGTCCGTGAGGAGTTAGAAACCTCGAACGAAGAGCTTAAATCCACCAATGAAGAAATGCAGTCGGTTAACGAAGAGCTACAATCGACCAACGAAGAATTAGAAACTTCTAAAGAAGAATTACAATCGGTTAATGAAGAACTTAATACCGTTAATACCGAGTTGCAAGCTAAAATCGAAATAGCCGCCCAGGTCATTGTCGATATGAATAACTTGCTAGATGGTTCGGGTATCGCGACCTTGTTTGTGGATACTAACTTGCGCATTTTGCGCTTTACGCCACTGATGACTCAGGTCATTAATTTAATTGAGCATGATGTTAATCGGCCGATTAATCATATTGTCAGTAATTTTGTTGACTACCAAGATTTAGTGGTTGATATCAACGCCGTATTAAACACTTTGATGCCCATCAATAAGCGGGTACAAACAATTGATCAAAAATGGTATAAACTTCGCTTGCAACCCTATCGCACCGTTAAGAATATTATTAAAGGCGTGGTGATGACCTTTGTGGATGTCAGTGATATCGTAATCATAGAAGAAAATTTAGAAAAAGCTAATCGTTTACTACGTCTAGCCATCGTGGTGCGCGATGCTAATGATGCCATCACTGTGCAAGACTTAGTAGGCCATACCTTAGCATGGAATCCTAGTGCGGAACGCCTGTATGGCTGGACTGAACAGGAAGCCTTACAACTGAATGTGAGCGCTCGCATCCCTGTAGGCTTAGTGGCGGAAGAATTAAACACCGTGCAGGCGCTCAGTCAGGCTAAAGTCTTTAAGCCTTATCTTACGCAACGGCTACACAAAAATGGCCAAGTCCTCAGTGTTAACATTACGGCCACGGCCTTAATGGATGAAGCCGGGCAGATGTATGCGGTTGCGACCACCGAAAGACTCAGTGAACATGCTGTTATTTAAATGTTCTAGGGTGGGTAAACGTTAGAGACTGTGAAAGTATTATGATTTTAGCTTCCGCCTTTGTAAAAGGGGGACTGAGGGGGATTTTTTTAAATCATATGTAGTGGTCAAGTTTTTTAAGACACAGAGATAGGTTGTTTCATAGCCATATTGGCTTCATAGTTATTGGGCGAAACATATCCCAATGTAGAATGTAATCGCTGACTATTATAGAAATTAATTATATAGTCGTTGATATTACGCATC
>CAMDNJ010000025.1 GCA_945902915.1 Crenothrix polyspora
CTTATGAATTTCTTGATTTAATATCGCGTCGTATTATCAATGAAGTGCCTGGTATTTCTCGTGTGGCTTATGATATATCGGGCAAGCCTCCAGCGACGATTGAATGGGAATAACATTCGATAATTTCAAAAGTGAGTAACGGGGTTATAAACCCCGTCACGCTTTGGGCGGTAGCCTGAAAGTTCATCGGTTTGTTTTCAGCAAGTAGCCTCGATGAAACGCAGTGGAATCGAGGAAATAGGAGTGCTGTATAACCTCGATTCCGCCTTGCTTCATCGAGGCTACTTGCTTATGAATTTCTTGATTTAATATCGCGTCGTATTATCAATGAAGTGCCTGGTATTTCTCGTGTGGCTTATGATATCTCGGGCAAGCCTCCAGCGACGATTGAATGGGAATAACATTCGATAATTTCGAAACGTGAGTAACGGGTTATAAACCCCGTCACGCTTTGGGCGGTAGCCTGAAAGTTCATCGGTTTGTTTTCAGCAAGTAGCCTCGATGAAACGCAGTGGAATCGAGGAAATCGGAGTGCTGTATAACCTCGATTCCGCCTTGCTTCATCGAGGCTACTTGCTACATTGCCATCCTTGGCGACGTGCGTAGCTAGCGATACACCTTCAATCAATACAGTTTTTTTCCTAAAGCTGAGGATGTCTCATGGTCACTCTGTGATACCTTTTGATAAATTCCGGTTAATTTACGCTTAAATTCATCAGAGATCTGTCGTGAGTCTTGTTTGCTTTTTACTACGCGAGGTGTAATTAGCACAACTAACTCATTTTTAGTTCTGGTATAGCTAGTATTACCAAACAAAGTTCCTATCCATGGCAGATCATATAACAACGGAATTCCGCTTTTAGTCATCGCATTGTTATCATCAATAAGACCACCTAATACGATAGTTTGTCCATCATTGATGGCAATGGAGCTAACGATTTCTTTTTTATTAATGGTAGGCGATTGAATACCGACGGCACTTGTTACTGGTATTACTGAACTAACAATCTGGTGCACGTCCATAATTACCATACCGTTGGCATTAACTCTAGGGGTAACTTCTAAGGTAACGCCAGTGTCTTTATATTGTATGGAGTTACTTGATAATAAACCGGTTGACGTTCCAGATGTGGTCGGCAGTTGTGTAGAAGCTGTTTGTATAGGCACTTGATCACCGACATTGATTTTCGCTTTCTGATTATTTAATACCATTAAAGACGGTGATGAAATGACATTAACGTTACCTTTATCAGCTTCTGTACTTAAAAGGGCATTAACAGCGCCTGAGTTATAGATGGCACTCAGCCCACCTGTTGCAACGGCTGTTGTAGCAACAAGAGCCGCATTCCCCAACGTTGCTGGACCACCTAAAGCACTACCTACAGCACTATTGCCTTGTTTTAAATACCAAGCGATACCATATTTTAAATTATCAGTCAGTTTAACCGAGGCAATGGTCGCATCAATAAGCACTTGTAACGGTACTATGTCGAGTTGCTCGATAATAGGTCTAACCACCGCATACTCTTGCGCCGTAGCAACAATCACCAAGGCATTATTGGCTTTATCAGAAATAATTCTGATATTGTCAACTTCAGAGACCTTAGCCGTGCCTGTCTTAGCATTCCCACTCGAGCTGGATTTAGGCTTAGGTGTTTCAAATGCCGCTGAAGTCGCGGTATCGGTAGGCGACTTATTGGTAATTTCCGAGGCTGTTTGCCCAGGCGCTACTTTGGCTGAAGTCGATTTGCTTGAGGCGCCGGTAAAAATTTCGTTCAAGGTGTTTGCTAAGTCTTCAGCATTAGCGTGTTGAACTTTATAAACATTCACGCCACCGCCAGCTGCGGTGTTTGCTTTGTCCAGTCTAAACACCCAATTTTCTATATCTTTTAAATAGCGACTTTGATGAGTCACCGCTAAAACGGCATTTAAGCGCTGTATGGGCATAAATTGAAAAAATGCTGATTCATCGCCTTTGGCTTTTTGATGAAAAATACCTTCTAATTCTTTAATAACCGTATCGGGATCAACATGAGCCAAACTAAACAAGCCAAAAGATCGGCCCTTTAATATATCAATATCAAAGGTGCTAACCAGGTCGACGACTCGGACTATTTCCTCAGCGGTACCCGATGCCACCAAAATATTACGATTGCCATCAACATGAAGGATGGTTTTTTCATGCACCAATGGTTTTATAATGTCAGCAACCTCTTGAGCTGCTACATTTCTAACGGGAATAACGCGAGTTTGATAGCCTACTTTACTGCTGGCTATATTAGAGATAAATAAAGCTTCTGTTGTAGGTTCAATATGATAAATGCGACCATCTTTAACCAAGGCGGCATTATTCATGCGCAGCACCATTTCCAAAGTCGGTATTAATTCTTCTTTAGTTAAAGCTTCGGTGGTTTGTAAGGTGACTCTACCTGCCACTTTTGGACTCAATACATAGTTTTGTCCGAGTATATCACTCAAGACGACTTTGGCGACTTCGCCCAGATCAGCATCATCAAAGTTTAAGCTATAGGTACCTTTGTCAGTTGGCGTGCTGACTTTATGCTGAGGAACAGTCCCTGCTACAAAACCTTCTGTTCCAGGATAGAGTTCACTGGTGGGCTTTATTATTTTAGTTGCCGGCTGTGTGTTTTTTAATGCTTTTAAGGCTGCATCTGCTTGTGTATCATCTTGCGCCTGTATTACTGGAGTCAACGGTAATCTTTCTACTGTAAAAGGCTTGAGTGCCTCACAGCCTCCTACCGATAAACTCATCAGCATAATACTAGGGATTATTTTATATTTATTCATTATCAATGTTCTCAGTACCGTCAACTGGGGGTTCGGGACTATTAGGTGTATTAAAAGGATAAGGAGCTTGAGGGGGGGGCGGAATGTTAGGTATTTCTGGTGGAATGCCGTTAGCTAAGGGGGTATTTAGCTTTATAGCCAAGTTTTTCGCTTTGGGTTTTTGTAGCAATAATTCCTTAGGCTGGTTATTTTGCTCTAACACGATTCTATCCTTATGAATCTCAGTCAACTTCCAACCGTCTAGCTCAGCTCCGATCGTTATTTTTCGATGGATACTTTTAGTTGCTTTGGCTGTAGAGCTACTTAGTAAAGCAGAAAGACCTTTTGGGGTGCTATAAATCCCATTCAGTCGCCAATCAAAGTTTTTCGCGATTGTTTTGGCAGTCTCTAGTGCTTCATCATGCAGAGCCTCAATGACTGGTCTTCTACCATTAATAAATAAAGGTCTAGTCACTAAGTCTGCATAGCTTTCTTCAGGCTGGCTGAGCAGATCTATAACAGGTAATTCATCAAGTGCTAGTTCTGTCTGCTTGGCATCCGTTGACTTCAGTGCCTGTTTTTGTGCCCATAGGGCATAAAACCACTCGAGAATTATGATCAACACACACGCGACACAAATAGAAGCTAGTACATTTAGAAGTTTACGGTTCATGCTACAGGCTTTTTCATAAAGCTTACGGCTTGAAAGTTAATGTTTAATTGATTGCTAGCTTCAATTTGATGAGTGACTCTATTGGGGGTTCCGCGCATGGGCCTTATATCAAGTTGGTTAATAATAATCAACGGGGTCGATGTTTCTATTTTGTAAAGCACTGCTCGCAATATTTCACTACTTCCTATCATTCTTACGCTAACCGTTATTCTACTAAATTTATTCTTATTATTGACTGGTAGTGCCTGAGTACTACTTAATTGCCCGCCTGCATCGACTATTGCTTTTTTAATAAACTCCTGCATTTCAGCAGAGGCTAAAGCATCGGTTTCTTGGCCGTTAAGATACTCTTGCTGCTCATGTTGTTGTTTTATTTGGGCCATACTGGCAATGACAGTCTCTTTGGTGGCTAGAACTCGTTCATATTGCTGCAACCGGAACATCAGATCATTTTTAGAATTATGTAGCTCTAAGCCTTTGCTAACTAAAGGCATAATAACGATCATGCTGATAATAAGCAGCAAGGCCATTAATAAGCCTACTGCAAGCCAGCGCTGCATCTTCTGGTTATTCGCCATGTCCATTAATGTGTCCCCGTTGGAATGACATCAAGAGTAATCTGAAAGCGTTCAAGTTTGCTGACTGCATCTTGAGTCACAGGTGATGCAAAACGGACATTGGAAAACAAATCAGACGCTTCCAGTACCGCTATCAATGTTGAGGCGGTCGGTGATTCTCCTTGTATTTGTAAATGTCCGTCAGAGTATTGTGCATAACTCAACCAGGTATCGTCTTTAATAAGCGAACTTAAGGTATTCAACATCACAAGCATGGAGGGCGCTGCGCTTTTTTCAGCAAGCAATTGCCGCGTTTCATCTATCGTAGAATCTATTTCTTTCTGTAAGGCTTTAACTGTTTTAGCGTCTTTTTCTAGGGCATTGCTTTTTAGTTGCAAGGCGTTAACGGTTTGACTTTCAAACCAAATAGGCATCGCTATAACGGCCACTAGCAATAAACAGGTTAGCGTTATGAGTGCTGAGTTAATGATATGCGTTAGTTTTGCTGTTTTTTTTCTTAGCGGTTCAGGCAATAAATTATAACTATCATCTATTTGATTAAAATCCATGGACGAATCGTCATAATAAGCGCCTTGCGGCGACAAACCCAGTGCGTTGCAGTCCTCAAAGAGCCCATCCAAAATTGCACGAGTCGTTAATAGTAACATAACCCTAATCTGGCCCAGTTCATTGCTATCATTTAGTCGCTTAACGGCATAATAAACCTGTTCCGCTTTAAAGGGCGTATAGCGATCTAGTTCGTAACCGACAATTTGCAACAAATTTTCTTTTGCCACCGCCGGCAAACTGAGCTCTTTTTGGAGTCCGTACTGACTGGTTAATCTTAGAATGACCCGAGCTTTAGTGTAGCGCTCATCGTTATCTCGCAAGCTAGTAAACTGGGCTATGCTAGATTCATTGCGATCGACTCTAGCCAGCACTTCGGATTGCTGGTTACATCGATAAGTAAGAGTTAACTGATTGCCATCAGGGCTAACAATAAGATAGCCTTGTTGGTCAGTAAGCAACTGTTTTATTTTTTCAGGTACTAGAAAGTCTAGTTCACGCTGCCACCAGCGTAAAAACGACTTAAAGTCTAGGTCAATTGTTGAGTTCAGGTTCAGCATATGTTTTTACTAATAATTCACTCATTGCATCAACAAATAACGATCTTTCATTAGACGTTACTTGTTGCCATTTTAATACCTGAAAAGGGCTCTGTAGAGCTTTAGTGTTTTGCATGGCTAAGGGATCTGCTTGTTTTATGGTCACACTGATCACAGCACTAGACTCATCATTTAATTGCGCCTCAGACACTAGGGTGAGTACATTAGTTTGTCCAAAGGCAACAGGCTGCTCGACTATACTCGCAAGTTCTGGGCTAGCAGGGAAGGACGGCATAGGTAAGTTATTTAGTGCACTTTCCAGTCGGGCTGTCATATAAGTATCTATCAGGCTGGTATCCAAGCCGGGAAGGATTTGTAAAACTTCTTTAGCCGCCTGTTGTACTGAAACTGTCGACTGTCCTGAATAAATCGTAATTAAGGGCTCTAGCTGCAAATAAAGAGCTTCATTCATCCCTAAGACTAACTGCAGTTCTTCAAGGGCTTGAAAAGCTTTGTTGCTAGGTTGATAACTTAGCCCGGCTTGTTTATAGTCGTCTTTTTCTGCACCATCACTATGTAATAAGTCATCAGCGTCTCGCCAATCAATTATGGCTCCGACTAATTTCGCTTTTTGTTCAGCTTCGCTAGGAATAGTGGCCATCAGGGCTTCCAATAAGACTTGATCGGCTTTATTAATATCAACCTTACCGGTTTCAGATAATAAGCGTACGCGTATTGTGGCATTATTGGCGATGATTTCATAAATACTGCCATCTGCCCGCCAACGTTGATTCTGGTCAGGATTCAATAACATCAGTTCCGCAATAGCCACGCCCGATTCGGCAACTGCCAAGGCTTGAGCATTATTTTTAATGCCCACAGTAATAGCGGTTTCTCGGCGCATACTCAGCGCAAAACTGCCCGCCATAATCGTCAATAAACTGATGATCCAAAGTACCAGAACCAAGGCCATGCCTTTTTGCTTTGTCACCGGGCTGTTTTAGGGTTATTGATCGATACAGGATTATTAGCTGAGTTTATATGGTCAGATTGACCTACAACCTTAAGCTCAATAATAATTTCTGGAAAAATAGTTTCCTTATCCAAAGTGATATTGATTTTAACTAATTTAGGTAGGCTATTTTTAGCTAGCCATTCATCATGCCAACTAGCTTCACCGATATCTGCACCTATAATTTCCGCATCATCAGAACCAAAATAGGCCAAGCTAAAATCACTTACGTGGCTGATTAATATTTCTTCTTCCTTATGCCATGCCGCTCCCTCAGCTAAGGGAAAAAAAGGCGATAAGGTTACCTTGATAAAGCTGTCATTATTGTCTGACTGTAAATCGACAGAAAATAACTGCAAACCCGATCTACCGGCACTGGCAGGCATGGCGGAAACAAATTGCAAAGAATGGGCATTGCCTTGAAAAGACAGGCTGTTTTCTTCGCTTGAAAAATCATTCCATAAAGGTTGTGCCAACGATAAATGCTGGTGAAAAAAATTATAAACCATGGCAAGCTCATTCACAGCGGTGATTTTATTTTCACCTTTTTCCCAGCTATCGGTGCAAATTTTTAAGCTGCCAAACAGTAAGACCATCATCATGCTTAACAGCGACATGGAAATAAGTACTTCAATCAGAGTAAAACCCCGTGAACGCGGCCTCATAAAGGTTTATTTATTAATTTTAAGGTAATTAACTCAACCTGCCTATTATTGGTATTAGTGATATCCCAATTGACGGTAACTCTCACTTTAAATAGCTCGGCCGTTAAGGTATTAGTATCAATTTGATCAGCATTAAGAGTAAACGGACTCACGTCAACCTGCCATTGATAGACATCATTTTCGATGCCATTAGATAGCCCCGCTTGTAAGGGCGTTTCTATACCTACTTTAGCCATTAAACTTTCAGATAATTGTATGGCTGTTGTATAGTTTTCAGCAATGATGGCGGTATTAACACCTGCGGTAAATATTTTCAATAAAATACCTAAGGATAGGGCGAGTATCGAAAAGGCAATTAGAATTTCCAATAAAGAAAAGCCCTGTTGCTTATTTTGATGCATCGGTATCACTTAGTTTAATTTGACCGGTTAACCAGTTAATATTGATTTCGCTAGCAACCTTAGCATGTTCTAGGGTAATTCTACCGCCAGTCGATGAGCCATCAGGGAAAAACCGAATATTGGCTAAACCATCACCGCTTAACTCACTTTGTGCTGTAACTACAGTCAGCGCAATAGCTTTAGGGATGGCATATTCCTTAGTTCGATCGCTTACCGTATAGCTGTTTTGGGACAGGTTAATGGTTATTGTCGCTTGCTGATGCGATATTAAAGCCTGTCCTCGCGTATAACGTAAGGCGGAAACCATATCCCTAGCGGCCACTTTAATCGCCGCACTAGCATCACCTGACGACAGGTTAATGCCGATTATAGAAAACCCCAATATCATAATAAACAACACTACCAGCAATTCAAGTAGGGTAAAGCCCTTATTTAGGCTAGGCAGTGCGCTAGAATGCTTAGTTATTTTTACCTTGAACATAGAGTATGCAGTTGTTACCAACTAACAATATCCTGATCTTCTCCTTCGCCGCCTTGTTTGATATCTGCACCTAAAGTGAATAAATCGAATTTCCCATGTTCGCCAGGCGATACATAATGGTATTCTTGTTGCCAAGGATCCAAGGGAATTTTAGATTTACGCAAATAAGGGCCATTCCAGCGCTTGGCATTATTGGGTGCTTCGATTAAGGCTTTTAAGCCTTCTTCGCTGTTTGGATAACTGCCTACATCGAGTTTATACATATCCAGCGTTGCCGCCAAATCTTCAATTTGTACTTTAGCCGCTTTGGTTTTAGACTCACCCATATGCTTCATGACTTGAGGCCCAACTATGCCCGCCAGCATGGCAATAATACCCAGTACGACTAATAATTCAAGTAAGGTAAAACCTGATTCTGTAATATGTTTATTTTTTTTCATGGTTAGTATTGTTTTTGTTAAAAAGCTAAATCATTGACGCTTAAGATAGCCAATAAAATTGACACGATGATACCGGCAATCATTAATCCTAAGCTAATTATTAGCACGGGCTCAAGAAAAGCCAGCATTCTCTGTATTGCTACTCTAAGCTGTTTGTCATAAATAGTGGCTACGCGCAGCAACATTTCCTCCAAACGCCCAGTTTCTTCACCCATTTTAATCATTTGCATGGCCATTTTAGGAAATAAGCCCTTACTCAGCAAGGCATCTGATAAATGTTTGCCCTGTTTTAGTTGTTGTTCGGCCTCTTCAATAGCGGCCGCCAACACTAAATTATCAACAGTTTCACGCACTATGGTTAAGGCAGCCAATAATGAAACGCCATTGCCCAGCAAGGTTCCTAAGGTTCGGCTGATATTAGCGGTTTCTTTATGGGTAATTATTGTTCCTGCCAAAGGCAGTTTTAAAAAACGACCATCCCAGACCTTCTTTGTTGTAGGATTGGCTAATTGCATAGTCATGTAGCTGGAAATAAGAACTATACTAATGAATAAGACCCACCAATAGCTTTGTAACCAATCCGCCAAGCCGACGACTATCTGTGTTGAAACAGGCAAGGCCTTGCCTGCGCTTTCAAACATTTCGGTGAATTGTGGTACTACAAAAGTCAGCATCACAAACAAAGAAGCTAAAGACATGACCAGTAGTATGGCCGGATAAATTAATGCCGTACTGACGGTGTCTTTTAATTCTTGGGAGCTTTCCAGATATTCAGACATACGCGTCAAAACCTGACCGAGACTACCACCAGCCTCACCAGCACGTATCATATTTAAATAAAATTTACTAAAAATGCCCGATTGTTGTTCCAGCGCATCGGCCAAGGTAGCGCCGCCCTTTACTTTATCTAACACGCGTGCAATCAGTTTAGTTAAGCGTACATTGTCTTCAGTTAAATCCATTAATACCAATAACGATTTATCCAATGGCAAATCAGATTCCAGTAAAGTTGCCAATTCACCCGTCATAAGAGCGATGTCTTTTTGTGATAATTTAGATTGTTTTGAGCGCCAGCCAAAAAATGAGCGACTATTAGCCGGTGCAACCCGAATCGGGAGATAGCCTTCTGAATGCAATGCGGCAATCAAGGTTTGCTCACTTATTGCATCTCTCAGGCCTACTTCTGTTTCACCCAGACTATTAACGACTTTATAGGTAAATAATGGCATCTTAAGCTTCCGAGGTGACTCGCATAACTTCTTCCAGAGTCGTAATGCCTTGTATGACCTTGACTAAGCCATTTTCATAAAGTGTTTGCATGCCTTCAGCAACGGCAAGTTTTTGAATGGCGCCGGCTTCTTCATGAGCCATAATAAGTTTACGTATGGGATCAGTCATAGGTAAAAATTCAATGATAGCGAGTCGTCCACGGTAACCCATGCCAGCACAGGCTGAACAACCCACGGGTTTGTATAACACAATATCTGTCTCGGCTGTAAATCGACGCAGATTCAAACTGCTGACAATTTCGGGCTCGGCGATACTAGCGACCTTACAAACTGGACATAGCTTTCTAACTAAGCGTTGCGCTAAAATCCCATTGACCGTTGAGGTGAGTAAGTATTCCTCCAGTCCCATATCCAGCAACCGTGTGATACCTCCCGCAGCATCATTGGTGTGTAAGGTCGATAACACCAAGTGTCCAGTGAGAGCTGACTGCACGGCAATTTTTGCCGTCTCAAGGTCACGCATTTCACCGATCATAATGACATCAGGGTCTTGCCGAACAATAGAACGCAAGGCTGAGGCAAAGGTTAAGCCTATCTGTGGCTTTGCCTGAATCTGATTAACGCCTTCCATTTGATATTCTACCGGGTCTTCAACGGTAATTATTTTTCGTTCAGGGGTATTCAGTTGTTTTAAGGCCGCATACATCGTGGTTGATTTACCACTACCCGTAGGGCCAGTAATCAAAATAATGCCATGTGGCTGTGACAAGACATCAATAAACTGCTGTAGATGACGCCCAGCAAATCCTAAGCCTGCAAAATCGAGTACTGTGTTTTCTTTGTCCAACAAGCGGATAACCACACTTTCGCCATACATGGTGGGAATGGTTGATACCCGTAAATCTAATTCTTTGCCTAACATTTGCACTTTAATGCGACCATCTTGAGGCAAGCGCCGTTCGGCAATATTCAGTTTAGCCATGATTTTAATTCGCGAAATCACCGCAGCGGTTGACTTTACATTGGGCGCGTCAATTTCTTGTAAAACTCCGTCTATTCGCAATCTGATTTTTAAGGTTTGCTCAAAAGGTTCCACATGAATGTCTGAAGCTTTGGTTTCAATTGCCCGCTGCATAATCAAATTGACCATTTTGATAACCGGTGCTTCACTAGCCAAATCTTTCAAATGCGCCAAATCTTCTGCACCAAAATCATCCTCTAGATCATTAGCGGCTAGGTCATCTATCAATTTATCCATTTTTGATCGATCTTCGCCGTATTGTACATCTAGCCCTGCATCAATCTCTGACAATAAACCCACTTTAGCTATGATGGCTTTTCCTGATGCCAAACATAATGCGGCAATAGAAAATTGATCTTCAGGATCCATCATAGCGACGGTAATGTCAGCGCTGGTTTGATTGATGCCTATGATATGGTTGGTCTTTAAAAAACGTAAAGGCACCGTTTCAGGCAATTGTGTTTCCTGCGGGTACTGATTTGCTTCAACCTTTTCAAACTGCCCTGATTCGACAAAGGCATCGGCTATGTCCAGTTCAGAACATAAGCCCAATTTAAGCAATAATTGGGGAATGTTTTCGGCTACTGAGGTTTTTTTTACTCGCTCAACTTTTTTCAATTCTGTGGCGGAAAGTTTATTATGCTTTTGTAATGTTTCTAGCAAAGCCAGATAGGCCATTAGTATTTCCCCTGATCAAGGAATTGAAGATTTCGAGTAAAACAGAACCATTCAATTATGGGCTCTTTTAAAGACTACTCTTGAATGTTCTACAGGTAATTGACTGGCTGATGATTATTTAGCTATTTTAACCTAATGTGATAAATTAAAAGTTATTCTTAGCTAATGTCCACGTAATTTCAATCTCGGCAGGAACTATTGAAATCAAAGCATAACGTTAATAAGTCGTGAATTCATATAATAATGCAATGCCTTTTAAAAAGCTTAGATTGGATATAAACATCCATATACTCTGGATACTAGTAGTCCATGCAGGGCTGAACAATGGACCTTATTTTATTTAGCCACTGTGATATACATAGAGTCTTACACTTTAAGAGAGTTGTAGTGGAAGTAAAAGCTTAATGTTTATTAGAGTCTCGACCCTAATGCTTTTAAGGGTTTTTTGTTTCTAACCAGTTATTCACTTCATGTAGATTTTCTTCACTGATAGAGCCGATGGCGTGCATAAAGCGGATACGGTTTTTAATATAATTATATTTAGCGATCGCTAAATCTTTATTAGCTGAAAATTCATCTTGTTGGGCTTTTATTAGGTCACTAATGGTCACAACACCTAAGCGGTAACCTTTCTCCATAGCTTCTAATGATTTGCTGGTAGATTCTAGTGCTTTTTGCGAGGCCTTGATGCTATGAGTTGCGGCATTAGTGCTTAAAAAAGCATCGCTGGTCTCTTTAATAATAGAGCGCACAGTGGCTTCGTTATCGTTTTTACTAATTTGCAAACGATAGCGCGCTTCAGAAACTTGATTAGCAGTGATGCCGCCTGAAAATAATGGTACGTTTACATTAATTGCTGCGGTCTGCACCTCATAAGGTAACTGTGTACTACTTTGATAACCAGTATTGGTGTTATAGTAATTGAGTTGTAAATCGGCAGTCGGTAAATGCTTGGCTTTTTGTACTGTTACATAAGTTTCAGACGCGATGATGGCTTTTTGTCTGGCAGAAATAGCTGGATTTTGACTTTGCGCCATCTCTAGCCATTGCTGTAAATTACCTTGTATTTCTACGTAATCAATTTGGGTCCTGAGTTTATTCAACGATGCAGGTACACTACCTGTTAACTCACTAAGGCTTGCAAGCGCGGTAACACGCTTGCTTTCTGCAACAATTTCCGCCGCCGCAAGCTGATCTAGTCGAGCTTTGATGGCATACAGATCGGTAATTTTTGATAACTGCTTGGCATATTGCTTTTGTATTTGTTCTAAATGTTTTTGTGTCGCAAGTTTTTCGGTTTTAGCAAAATACAGTTCGTCTTCGGCTTGCAACTCACTAAAATAAAGATCCACCACATCAAACATGAGTTGGTTATGCGCTTCGATAGCCTCAGTTGCATATTGATCTTCAACTTTGGTCGCTTGTCGCCAAGCCCAAAATTTACCAAAATCCATCAACGACTGACTCAAGGATAAATAGTATCGCGTACCTGGATAATTTTGGATTTGATCCGAACCTTTAGCAACTGTTTGGGTAAATCGGTTAGTTGACCAGTTGGCAGAAAAAGCTATCTGCGGCAGCATTTGCCCCAATGCTTGACCTTTTTGTGCGGTACCTATGCCGGTCTTTTCTGCAGCACTTCTGGATTTTGGATCAGCGTCTAAGGCTTGCTGATAAATAACCAAAAGGTCATCTGCTTGCGCGGTAAATGCACAAGTTAGAGCCAAGCTAAGTAGTCCATATTTAAATAGCGTCATAGCTGCTTAATCTTCTATAAATGAACGGGCAAAGAAATTACTTGCGGGTTGCGCTAAGTATCTAAACAGAGTTCTTTCACCGGTATTAATTAAAACTTCGGCAGGCATGCCGGGTAATAATTGTAAGTCACCTAGTTTTTTTAGGCTTTCTGGCGTTGCTTCAACTTTGGCCAGATAATAAGCATTGCCATTTGTTGGGTCGGTAATTCTATCAGGCGACAGGCTAATAACTTTGCCTTCCATTTTCGGTGTTTGTGACTGCTTAAAAGCACTAAAGCGTATTTCTGCTTTTAAACCTACCGTCACTCTATCGATATCTATGGGTGATACTTGAGCTTCTATGATCAATTCGGCACCTTGAGGCACGATATCTAAGATAGGCTTGCCTGGTTCAATTACACCATTTTCGGTGTGCGCTGCCAAACCCAAAACCATGCCACTGGCTGGCGCATTTATAACGATGCGATTAAGCTTGTCTTGGCTAGCGGTCACTCGTTGCTGGGCATCACTCAATTGAGATTGAGCCTCAGTGAGTTTACTGGTGACTTCTTCTTGAAATTGTTTTTGCACTTGTAAAATTTGTAAGCGCGTTTCACTAATCAGCATTTGATTAGTGGCTATTTCAGCTTCAAATTGAGCAATATCACCTATTAGCATTTCATGATTACGCTCAAATTCATGCAAGCGTTGATTGTCAGTAAAGCCTTCGGCTAACAACTCTTTTAGATCCTTTATTTCATTTGAAAAAGAGCTGACTAATTGTCTTTTACTAGCTACCTGGCCTTGCAAGCCCTTTATTTTACTAGAAATTTGGCTGATACGTTGATTGAGGATGCCGATCTGAGCTTCGTCGAAGCTTTTATGAGAATTAAAGACGTTAGTCTCAGCTAGTTTGGCTTCAATAGCTCTAGCATTGGTCGAGTCATTTAGTAACGCTGGAAACTCAATTCTTTGCAACTGATCTCTTTGAGCACTTAATCTAGCGACTTGAGCGGATAAGGTGATATCTTGACTATATGAAATTTCTAATTGTGATTTAATTTGCGCATCATCCAATATAATGAGTGGCTGGCCTTCTTCAACAAGATCACCGTCTTTAATGAGGATTTTTGAGACAATACCACCATCAAGATGTTGTATGGTTTTTTTATAGGCTTTGACTACTACCACGCCCGGAGCTAATGCAGAACTATCAATAGGAGCAAAAACAGCCCAAAGTCCAAAAATGCCAAAGGTAGCGAATACGATCAACATGCCAAGATTGCGAATCGACTTATCGTTGGTACTTAAGTCCGATACGCTATTGTTTTCTGAGGTTTTATCTATCATATTGATTAATCGATTTTAGGTTGCACGGCGGGAGGAGCAGGTTGCTGTTGCTGTTGCAAATGCGCGATAACTTGATCTTTAGGACCATAAACAGAAAGCAAGCCATCGTTAAGTACCAAGAGTTTATCAACTTTCGACAATACACTATTACGATGAGTAATGATTATCACTGTGGAGTTTTTTTGTTTCAGCTTAATCAATGCTTTTTCGAGTGCCGCTTCACCCAGCTCATCCAAATTGGAATTTGGTTCGTCGAGTACTACCAATACCGGGCTGCCATAGAGTGCTCTTGCCAAACCAATGCGCTGACGCTGTCCACCGGACAGATTGCCGCCCGTTATACCGATCACGGTATCGTAGCCTTCGGGTAATCTTAAAATAAGTTCATGTACATCAGCCATTTTAGCGGCTTCTACCACTTTCTCATGATTAATATCGCTGAATCTAGCAATGTTTTCACCGATAGTACCTTCAAAAAGTTCAATATCTTGCGGCAGATAACCGATAAATTGACCTAGATGCTCACGATCCCAATTAAATACTTCAGCACCATCCAATCGAATCGCACCATTAGCAGTAGGCCAGATACCTAACACAGCTCTGGCTAAGGTTGATTTACCCGCTCCACTAGGCCCAATAACACCAACGATATCACCTTTTTCAATGATGATATTAAGACCTTTAAGGGCTGGTAGTTTACTGCCTGGTGGCACGACTACTGCATTTTCTATTTGAATATGACCTTCAGGATCAGGTAATAACATGTGTTCTTTGTCTGCAGGAATCTGTCTTAAAAGATCATTAAGGCGAGAATATTGGTCTCTAGCGCTAATAAAACCTTTCCATGTGCCGATAATCATATCGATAGGCGCGAGGGCTCTACCCATTAATATAGAGCCTGCAATCATTAAGCCTGGTGAGATTTCACGTTCAATAACCAAATAAGCACCCAAGCCTAAAATAAGTGATTGAGAAGACAATCTAATTACCTTAGACAAAGCGGTTAATAAACCTGCACGTGAACTGGCTATCGCTTGTAATTCTAAGACTTTAAGCGCACCAATCATCCAGCGTTTTCTTATGCTCTCAAGCATACCCATGGACTCGATGACCTCGGCATTACGTAAGTTTCTGCCTAAAGCACCACGGGTCTGCATGCTGACATTATTGGCTTCGCTGAGTATTTTAGTGGTGGCTTTTTCAGTGGCAGCAGCAACGATGCACAATAATATGCCGGTAAAAACTGAAAACCAGCCATACCAAGGGTGAAACAAAAACAGCATGCCGAGATAAATAGGCATCCACGGAGCATCAAAAAAAGCGAACAGACCATTGCCGGTCAAAAATTGACGTAAGCCGGTTAAATCATCTAATGGCTGAGTAGAGGTTCGTTGACCGCCAGAATATAAAGACTGTTTAAAGGCTATTTTAAATAAGCGCTGATTAAGTAACAGTTCTAAGCGACTGCTAACTTTAACCAGTATTTGTGACCGCACCCATTCTAAAGCCGCCATCGTCATAAATAACACCACCACGATGAGTGTCAGCATCAGTAGCGTTGATTTATTACCCGTAGACACTACGCGATCATAAACCTGTAGCATGTATATAGAAGGAGTAATCATTAAGAAGTTGATGAGTAGACTAAAGCCCGCTGCCGATATAAATGCGCCTTTACATAGTAACAGTGCTTCTTCTAAATCTGATTTAATGGTTGCTCTCATTTGGTCACAATAGTATCAAAAAAAGCCCATTCTAACATAAGCTAAAAATTAATTCATAACATCGCTACAGGACTGAGTAATCAATAGCTTACAAGAGTGAGAGGCAGTTTACTGCTGCAAAACAGGCTTATACTAACAATACAATGGTAGGGTAAATTTTGAGTGATGCCAAGCCTGCCTAGTAAAAGGCTATATAGGCTAAGCACTTGACTATCATAGCAAACACCAAGCTCAAGATGGCTTCAACAATGGGCATAACAGCCAAGAGCTCAGCCATAACTAGTCAGTCTCTTAGGCTAAGTTACCCTGTTAAAAGGCCGTCATTAGCTTATGACGACCTAAATAATTGCTGTTTCCTGGTGAGTACTAGGCCAGTCATTTGCCTGTGTCGCATTCTTCATGGCTATGGCTGTTGCATCACAAGGCTAGTGTTGCCCCTTGTTTAATCGTTAACGCCCACTGTTTTGGTTGTGGTGGGCATTATAATGACTGGGCTTGGCCCCTTGCTGGTCTTGGTATGTCTATATTGCTTGGCTAAGTTAGCCACGGCATCTTCTAGGGTGCCAGTGAGTTTGTGATGAGTCTTAACAAACTGATATACTGTACGTGCTTGAGAAATGCTTTGGTTACCGGCCGCAAAACGAGAGTCTTGAAACTTGGCGCTTAGCAAGACTATGGCATGTAGCAACGTGTTGAGCTTTTGCAGGCTATCAACATCTCGTTGCATAGAGTCAAGATTAAAGCTGCTTGGAAAGATTTCTGGGTGCTGTTCGGCGATTTGCAAAGACTTTTGAATAAAGCCTAAATCTTTATCACTGTAATGCGCCATGCTTTTACGCTGATCTGAGTTGAGCTCAATCAAATCGGGCAAACTATCAGTGATAGCTTTTAGGTTAGCAAGTATTGAATCTACTTGGGTTGGGCTGACGGTTAAGGTGATATGGGTTTCATTCATGATCTATAGTCTCTAAGAAGGTTAAATTACTTGCTTAGCCTATAGATTAATGTTTTGCATTACTATTCGTAGTAATACTGATAAATCTGTGTTACTATTTAACCATAAATTTATTTCTATAACCTATCTGTAGTAATGCGATTGTAATAGTTTTAGGTGATAATATTTTTTACCAGCTACCAACTACCAACTACCAACTAAAAACGGGGTGATTTATGTATGATACAAATTCGGCCGCTGTAACGACTGCTTTGCAAGTCGCTCAGTCAGCAATTTTTACTGATGAGACCATAAATCTTATTTTAAGTTTAACAACTTCACAAAGTAACACTTCAGTAACCTTTGCAGATGCCATTCCAGATATGGATGGCAATGTTACTGTGGCTGCCGGTGCTGAAGTAGTCTATATTGCCAGCTCTGATACCGTGCAAACAACGTTAAGAGCCCCTGTTAATGCACCTGTTATTATATTTCAAGGTAAAGGCGGGGTTATTGCAACAATAAACGATGGTCCTACAACTGTAGTGGGGCATGCAAACGGTGTTGTAGATCGAGTTGTAGTAGGTTCATCTGGTAATGATCAAATTATTGTACAAGATGCTAAAGATACAAAAATCTTCCTGGGGTCTGGCAACAGTTCTGTTGTTACCGGTTATGGTATTGACACCGTGGAAGCGGGTCTTGGTAATAGTTCGATAGTAGGCGGTAACGGTGATTATTCGGTTGTAAAATTGGCAGGAACTGCTGCTAACTATCAAGTAACTGTCAATGATGGTCGTGCAATTGTTACGAATTCGACGACTAATATCAAAACGGATATTTCTAAAATCCAATATGTTCAGCTTGATAATGGTAAGGCATTAATTTTTGCTAAAGATAGTGTTGAAGCAGCTGTTTCTACCTTATATCACACCGCATTTGGACGTGATGCCGACGCTGGTGGTCTCGATTTTTGGTTTGATGCACGAAGAGATGGTGCAAGTTTGAAACAAATATCTGAAGCATTTACTAATTCAGCCGAATTTGACCAAGTGGATGAACTTTCTAATAACGATTTCGTACAAGGCTTATATCAAAATACCTTTAATAGAGCTGGTGAAGATGGCGGAGTGGCCTATTGGACTGATGCCTTAACACATGGTGCGACTAGGGCTGATCTCATCTTGTCATTCTCTCTGCTTGCCTCTAAAAATATTGACGATTCAATACATACTGAAGCAACAGTAGTCGGTTCAGTGACTATAGTTACAGGCATTATTTAAGTTATTACTATGAGTAGTGAGGGGGCTTTTGCCCCCTTTTTCTTATCAATTTGTTCGCCCCGTCTGCGGGATAATGAATTACTCAATTATGCTATTAAAGCGTTAACCTCAAAATGTTATGCTGATGCTCTTCTAGCTGTTGAGTATGTCTGTCGGCGTTACCCCTCAAAAAGTATGCCCGCTGTACTGCGTGCAAAAATTTTACAAGCATGTTTACCAGAATTAAGCATTAAAGCTTGGTATAACGCTTGGTTAAGAGATCCAGAAAATCCAATACTGCAAGATGCTATGTTGAATGTTTGGTTAAGTTCGGGTGCAACTGCCAATGTGTTGGCTTTAGGTTGTGCTTTTTTGCCCGAGCGTTGTCAAGCCCATACACATTCTTCGTTGATGCAGTTGTTATCTCAAGTTAAAGCAACGACTATAGGCGTGTGCTGGAAATCAGGTTTAGCCATCGAAGGTATGTTGTTTAACCCAGCACCATTGTCTGAGTCACAGCGTATGCGCTTGATCGTTACCGATGGCGTATTTAGGCTTTATTATGATGTTCCTGCTGATGGTACTCGCTTTAAGTTTGACTGGACAGAGAGGCCTGGCGTTTGGTCACTCGCATTTATCAACGAGGCTTTAGATAAGACTGAGCCCCAGTTGCTTCATGGTTCGCCATTAGTATTTGCTGAGCCAACATCCTCTAAATTAAAAGATAATAAGGCTGGTCTAGGATCGACTGACGTTGTAGAAAAAAAGCCAGTCGATATCATTATTCCAGTGTATCGAGATTATGCTTTAGTCAAAGCCTGTCTTGATAGTGTACTGCTTAGTCAAGATCAGAACAAAACACACACTGAAGTGATTGTGATCGATGATGCCAGTCCAGAACCAGCCTTGTCGGCGTGGCTTGATTCGCTAGCCGAGTGCGGAAAAATTATACTGCTGCGCAATACATATAATCTCGGTTTCATTGAGTCTAGCAATCGTGGCCTTGGTCAGAACACCGAACATGATGTCGTCCTGCTTAATGCTGATACCCTAGTACAGGGCGATTGGATTGATCGTTTGAATACGGCTCTTTACAGTGCTATGGATATCGCTTCAGTAACACCTTGGTCAAATAATGGTGAAATAAGCAGCTTTCCAAAGATCGGCAAAGCCTCAGCTTCACCCACCTTACCGCAGTTAATTCAAGTTGATACTATAGCCGCAAAATTGAGGAGTGCTGGACACAGCGCCGATATTGAGTTGCCTGCATGCTGTGGGTTTACTATGATGATGCGGCGCAGTGTTCTTGACCAGATTGGTTTGCTGGATGGTGTTGAATTGATTCGCGGCTATGGCGAAGAGGTCGATTGGTGTCTGCGTGCACGCGCTATCGGTTATCGCCATTTGGCCGCTACCGGTGTATTTGTCGCTCATGCAGGAACGGCTTCTTTCCGTTTTGAAAAGACATTACGTGTACACCAAAATCGTGCAGTTTTGGTATCTCGGTATCCTAACTACTATCCTGAATATCACCAGTTTATTAAAAATGACCCCTTAAAAAAGGTACGGCAAAATCTCTTTGCTGCATTAAAGCAATCCAATTCTGAATGGTTGGCTTCAGTTAACTATATTGAAGAAAAAGCCGAATTTGCCACTGTCCTGCCAAGTGCCTTGCCTACTTCTTGTGCGCGTATTGCTGTTTGGCAACACCGAGCAAGTTCGACAAGTGCTAGCAAAATTTTAGTACTCGCTAGGGCCATTGCTAGCTATAAGCCCTCAGTACTAGCGTTGCGTCTACTGGTGATTGGCGAAGCAAGTGAAGCGCTCTGGCATACTGGAGTGGTTGACGTTTTGCCTTCTTTAACCAAGCAAGCAAATACACTCCTTTCAGATGCAGCATTAATTGGCTTGAGTGGATGCTCAGTATTGCTGACCGAAAATAGCCAAACGGCGCCGCTTGGCATTCCCCATATTCAGCTTGATGCTGAATTTGAACCTCGAGCTTGGTTGGAAGGTTGGTTAATTCAGCAAGCAAACAAATTACAGTATGAAAAAAATCTTGGTGGCGCATGTCTGGTATAACGAAAGCTAAGCCGAGCCACATCGAAAAGGTCGTTGTAGCTTAATGAAAATAGAATCGGCTACTAAAAAACCCACTAAAGCCACTCGCCGCTGGCAGGGTGCTCTCGAAGGAGTCCATAACGGTTTACTCTATGGCTGGGTTATCGATACAGAGCAGCCAGATGCCCGAGTAGTAGTAGAAATTTGCATAAATGGCGAAGTGATCGGCTGTATAATAGCCGATGTTATACGTAGTGATTTGGCGGTTCGATTCGCAGAAATCCTACCTAAACATGCGGAATATGATTATTGTCATGGATTTGTGGCCGATTTGGGAAGTTATGCTGAAAATAAAAATGGCCAATTAACGGCACGCATAGCCAATACCCATGTTCTTTTGTCGGGTCATGTTAATCAGGGTAATGCTGAACAGCTACCTATAGCCGCTATCAGTAATGTGTTTAGCGACGGTGGATTAAGTTTGCATGGTTGGGCGCTTGATCCTCGAGATGATAAACGCGCCCTGACGGTACGCGCTTTTGTAGGTCATAAACAAATTGCCGAAACTATCGCTAATCTAGTTCATCAAACCCTACGTTCATTCGACGTTGGTTCTCATGGCTTTAACTTGAGTTTGCCGCTTGAGTTCGCGGATGGCCAAATCCATCAAATTCGCCTCGTCGATGAAACCGGCAACGCTTTAAATGGTAGCCCAGTCACTGTATGCTGCTTTGCTGCAGGTTGTAAAACTTTGCTTCCATCGGCGGAGAATGACTTACTTAAGAAGGTAATCAATAGCTACGAACAATATTTACCTCGAAGCCTGGGCATTGAGCATTACCAGCAATGGTCTGCCTTGTATGAAACAAAAATCACCTCCGTTAAAGGTATCAAAAAAAGCCAGACACATGCTGGCTCTGCACTGGCGGTGGCTGTGATCATCACAGGAGACGCAGAGCAAGCTGCTCTTGAGCGCACTACAATAAGCATAAATCAACAACTAGGCGTCAATGTACAACTATTTATATCGAGTGCTATAGGGAAATCAAATCAATCTTTTAGTGAGGTTCTTCAGCTTGCGCTTGATTCGCAGTGTGAAATTATAGGCTGCATACGCGCTGGCGATACATTATCGCCGCATGCACTGAGCTGTGCTCTTGAAGGTTTTACCTTTCCAAAAGCACAGTTGGTATATACCGATAGTGAGTATATGGGTGAACCTTGGTTTAAGCCTGCCTGGAATCCAGAATATGCACTGTCGAGTGATTACCCTCTGGAACTGATGCTTATACGCAGCAGTTTACTCAAAGCCTATGTTGCAAAAAATTCATGGCCAGAAAATCAAGCCAGATTGTCTTGGGATTTATTAGCTATGCTCTGGGGGCAAGCAGAGCAGGCAATTGTGCATGTGCCACACGTTCTGTATCAATTCCAGTCAGCACTCAGTAGTGACGAGCAACAAGCTCGCATCGAAGCTGCTCAGCAGGCCCTGCAATCCCTAGAGCCTAAAGCTTTGCTGATCTCCGATGTTGATATGCCGACAAATACTTTTTTCCAAGCGCGTCGTTTACAGCGTGTGCTTTCCGTGAGTGACCAAAACAAGGCTATTAGTCTGATCATTCCAACGCGTGATCAAGTTGAACTTCTCGATCTATGTATTAAAAGTATACAGAAATTTACCCCATGGATAAATCTCGAAATCATCGTCATAGATAATGATTCAACGCAAACGAAAACCAAAGCTTATTTTCGTTCGCTACGTAAACAGAGCGTTAACATATTGTCGATGCCCGGTGCTTTTAATTTTGCTGCTTTGAACAACCGAGCAGTCAAAGAGGCTAATGGCGAAATTATCGGTCTCATTAATAATGATATCGAGGCTTTGCACGAGGGCTGGCTGGACGAAATCGTTAGTCATTTGTTAAGCCCTGGAGTGGGTGCAGTTGGTGCTAAATTAATGTGGCCTAATGGCATGGTACAGCACGGCGGCGTGTTACTTGGCGTAGGTAATGTAGCTGGCCACTACGGCAATCGCTTAGCCGAAGCCGACTGGGGAAATCATGGTCGTAATCAGCTAATACAACAAGTCAGTGGCGTCACCGCTGCTTGCCTATTTTTGCGTAAAAGCGATTATCTTGAAGTGGGGGGTATGGATCCTAGGGCGTTTCCTGTGTCTTTTAATGATGTTGATTTGTGCTTAAAGCTGAGGAAACAAGGCAAGACTATCATTTGGACGCCTTATGCTCGTTTGCTTCATGCAGAATCTGCCAGTCGTGGGCACGAAGACACACCACAAAAAAAGGCACGAGCTCAACGCGAAGTCGAGGCATTGCGCCAGCGTTGGGGAGTAGTGTTATTGCGTGATCCTGCCTATCATCCTAGCCTGAATTTGGATGCGCATAGCCAAGCATTTGGAGGTTTAGCGATACCCCCACGAGATCGTGCACCTCGACTAGCTGGCTTAATTGATCAAGAATAATATCTGAATTATGCCTTGTTATACTCTATTCACTAAACACAATATTTTTTGATTTATATGTTAAAAGACGGAATATCGACCTCATCAGCAACACCTCGGCAATTGTTACATGTAGGCTGCGGTCAATCTAGGCCTGAACAGCTACCAAGCTGTTTCCAAACTGCACAATGGCAAGAAATCCGGCTTGACATTGATCCGCAGGTTAAGCCAGATATTATCGGCAGTATTACCGATTTGAGTGCAATCGAGAACGCTAGCATGGATGCCATCTGGTCTTCACATAATTTAGAGCATTTAAATTCCTACGAAGTCCCCATCGCGTTGGCTGAGTTTAAACGTGTGCTCAAACTTAATGGCTTCGTCTTGCTAAGTGTGCCTAACCTGCGAGCAGTTGCGCGGCATATCGCTAATGATCAGTTATCAACGACATTATATCATTCAGCCGCTGGACCGATCACCGCCCTGGATATAGTATTTGGCCATCAAGCATCGCAGGCCAGCGGCAACCATTTTATGGCGCATCGCACTGGTTTTACTTCTAGTACTTTAGGCCAATCTTTGCTAGATGCTGGTTTTAATGAGGTACGAGTTCATGAAGGACAGTACTGGGATTTATGGGCTATAGCCACTATGCAATACACCAGTCCAGAACTATTTAACGATCTTGCTGGAGTATTGCAGTGAAAGTTTTATTTATCCATCAAAACTTCCCTGGTCAGTTCTTGCATCTAGCCGCCGACCTTGGCAAACAAAAACGTAATAAAGTGGTGGCGCTAAGCATTTACCAGCAACCGGTACCGGAGGGTGTGGAGCTTAGGCCTTATACGCTGTTGCGCCAGTCAGCGTCTGAGACTCATCCTTTATTGCACAACCAGGAAGCACATATTTTACGTGCAGAAGCTTGCGCCGCCGCAGCTTTTCAGCTCAAGCGCGAAGGTTTTGTGCCTGATATTATCATAGCTCATCCTGGCTGGGGCGAAGCCTTGTTTATGAAGGATGTTTTTCCACAAGCTAAGTTGCTTATTTATTGCGAATATTACTATGCGCATGAAGGGCAGGATGTCGGTTTTGATCCAGAAATTCCCACACTTAATTTCGAGCAGCGCTGCCGTCTGCGTCTAAAGAACATCACCAATTTGCTCAGTATGGAAATTGCAGATGCGGCTATTTCGCCTACGCAATGGCAAAAAAGCACTTATCCAAGCTGGGCTCAGGAAAAAATTAGTGTCATTCATGAGGGTATTAATCAAGCGCGTTTGCATTACAACCCTAACGCCAAATTAACCCTAGCAGCCTCAGGGAATCACAAGGAAATAAATTTTAAGCCAGGTGATGAATTACTGACTTATGTGTCTCGTAATCTCGAGCCGGTAAGAGGTTTTCAGATATTCATGCGCACCTTGCCCGAAGTCCAGCGCTTAAGACCCAATGCGCATACCATCGTGGTCGGTGGTAACGATATCAGTTACGGGCATCATGCGCCCAATGGCCTGAGCTGGAAAGATCATTTGCTAGCCGAAGTTGGTGAGCAATTAGACATGAACAGAATTCATTTTGTCGGCAAGGTACCCTATAATAATTATTTGGATATACTTAATGTTAGTCGAGTACACGCTTATTGGACTACACCATTTGTTTTATCATGGTCGTTTCTTGAGGCGGCTATTAGCGGTACCTGCGTAGTTGCTTCTGATACCCCACCCGTTCAAGAGTTTGCCGAGCGCCTTGGTGTAATTACTTTGCCGTTTTTCGATCATGGAATGTTTGCCGATACTTTGGTTGAGCGCTTGAGCATTAAAAATGAGTCGCGAAAATTATTAGTTTTTCCTGAAATTGATTTGCCACATTGTTTGAAGCTGCAAAAGAAATGGCTGAAATCAGTATAATAGAGGAACAAAGCTTGATAATGGAAGCTTGATGCTTAATATATTGATTGCCATTCCTCTATACTATATGAATTTAATTAATCAGGATTAATACAAAAATGAGTGAAATAAAAAGCTCCATAGTGTCATTGCAACCAGGGATGTATATATTACGTCATTCGAAAGACGGTTTAGCGCCTTTATCGATATTTCTAGCACCTAGTCAAAGCCTACCTGCAGGTAAAATTGAAATTTTATCGACTCCAAAAACACAGGGTACGATTTTGTATGACGGCTCTGATTGTATTGTTATGTATATCAGTGAGGCATCAGTTAACTTATTGGTGACTGCCATTCTTGCTCAAGCTGATGATCCTGTGCCTTTACTTAGAATAGATCAAATCGATTTGGATGCAGATTCTTCAGAATTACCTGCTTCTAAATCACTAGAGGTGGGTGCGCCCATTGAAATTAGCAACAAGGATTTATCCATTATTGGTCATATTGAACGTACAGGAGAAGTAGTGGCTTGTGCCAACCAATGTTTAGGTGATCCTACAAGTAATCTACGTCTTGAAGGATTTCAAGTCATGTGGCCTGATCGACCAGAAGGTATTGATTTAGCCTATAGTGTTTCATTAGAAGGAGTAGGCACAACTCCCATCGTTAATAGTGGGAATTTTTGCGGTACACGCCATGAAGCACGACGAATCACAGAAATTATGTTTGCATTAATTGGCCCCCAAGCAAAACAATTTGAATTAAAGGGCGAAGCTTATTTTTCAGGCGGATTTCAAATGTCACTATTGTCGGGCATAACCTTGAGTGGTCCGAGTGGTTTGGAGCACCTAATAGCGATTAATTTAAGCATCAATCCGGTTACGACGAAGAAAAAAAATGTAAAAAATCCTTGGGAAGCATCATCACAGACCACGGTTTTTAAAGCTAAAGAGAAAGTTAAACCTAAAAAGTAAAGGGTTGTCTGCTAATGAAGATTAATAGCTTTACAATATTGAATGTTAAGAGTTGATAAAAGCCTGCAATCATTTTACTATATTTATGAACAAACATAGAAAATTAATAACCTTTGATTGGGCTATTAAACGCCTGTTAGGTAGTAAAGCAAACTTTGGCATACTGGAAGGTTTTTTAACTGAATTGCTAAAAGAACAGATTACTAAGCTCTATGTGAATCGTAGTGGGTAGTAGCTTAAAATTCTAGTAGCTAATCTTTTTCAATTCCGTCTATTATCGGTTATGGATATGAGTTGAATTGAATTGGATGTAACCCCCCCTTTTTTTTCATAAAAAATTTTAATTAGTCAAAATTGGCGAAAACTATAAAAATTGATTAATTGTTATTAATGATGGTATCTATATTAGCCATAACCGATATAATGATAGTATATTGTTACAATGTCTTTCGCTGAAAATCGTGGAAACGGAGCATTAGCGAAGTGAAAAAGCAGGCTTTACGAAATGGCGTAAAGTTATTGCGAAACTAAGCCGTACAGCCCCTGTTGGGTGTACGGCGAGTGAAGCAGGACGAGTCGGGGCAGTCCTGATGCGTAGTTTTTGCTGTTTTTTCGAGCAGGACTCGGTAAAATCTTTCGCAAAAATTGCGACTCCTCGCTTGTGCATTTACTAAATGATTACTTACGATTAAAAGTAACTTTATACCTTAACTTAAAGAGCCCACAATATGAAATGTATTTGCGTAACTGGGGCAATCCAGGAAGACTTGGATTTGGTGTTAAATATCATGCAACAAGCGGGTATAAAATCTTCTCAGCCAAACAAGCGTAATGAATTAATAGACATGGCTTCTGGGCACCAACAAGCCTTGACATTGGATACTGACTCTTTAGCAGAAAATACAGCAACTTTTAATCCTGGGCGATTTAGTGGGTGCTAAAGCTAGCTTGAAGAGGGCGTTAAAGTTGAGACCTGATTATGCGGATGCTAAGAGGAATTTGGATGAGTTGGTGGCTATGGCTAAGTTGCTTAAGAAAAAAGATGTGATTAAAACTGTAGTGAAAAAAGTTTAGTGACGGGATAGTTAGAAAATGCAGTGAAATTTACGCCAATTGAAACCAAGGAATGCTTTGGTTTAATGATTTTATATTGAAGGATAAGGTTATAAAAAACCTTGCTAATAAAACTAATTCTAATTTTCATAGCTGCATTCTGTTTGGATCGGAGTATTTTCCAGTTTCAGATAATTGTAGTCTGCCCCCTGTTTTCAAAAATTTAGAATTGTC
>CAMDNJ010000026.1 GCA_945902915.1 Crenothrix polyspora
CCCGACAAAATGGCTACGAAATGTCGGGTTACGCTATCGCTAACCCGACCTACGTAACCAAGTCCTTTTAAGATGTTAGACCATCTTTTTTCATCATCAGACGTATGCCACGAACGGCTTGACGAGTACGGTGTTCATTTTCTATTAAACCAAAACGCACATGATCATCACCGTATTGACCAAAGCCTACGCCTGGAGCTACAGCCACTTTGGCTTCAAGTAATAGTTTTTTAGAAAACTCTAATGAGCCCATTTCTAAATAAGCATCGGGGATTTTTGCCCAAACAAACATGGTTGCTTTCGGTTTTTCGACCGGCCAACCGGCGGCATTCAGACCTTCGCATAAAACATCGCGTCGTTTTCTATACATCTCGGCAATTTCAGCCACGCATTCTTGTGGCCCTTCTAAAGCGGCAATTGCGGCAATTTGTATAGGTGCGAAAGTACCATAATCCAAATAAGATTTAATTCTTGCTAAAGCCGAAACCAGCTCTTTATTGCCACACATAAAACCGACACGCCAGCCTGGCATGTTATAACTTTTAGACATAGAAAAAAATTCTACTGCTATATCTTTAGCGCCTTCGACTTGGAGTATAGAAGGTGCTTTATAGCCATCAAAAACAATATCTGCATAAGCTATATCTTGCACCACCCAAATATTATGCTCTTTAGCGACAGCAATAATTTTCTCAAAGAAATCAAGTTCCACACATTCTGTCGTAGGATTTCCAGGGAAATTAAGGATGAGCATTTTAGGTTTAGGCCAAGAATCAACGATCGCTTTTTGCAATTCTTCAAAAAAATCACCGCCTGGAACCATAGGCACATGTCGCAGATCGGCACCGGCAATCACAACACCATAAGGATGTATAGGATAAGCCGGATTAGGCACCAATACCACATCACCAGGGCCAAGCGTCGCCAAGGCTAAATGCGCCAAACCTTCTTTAGAACCAATGGTCACTATGGCTTCTGTTTCGGGATCTAAGTCCACATCATAACGGGTTTTATACCAGTCACAGATGGCTTTTCTTAATCTAGGAATACCCTTAGAAACTGAATAGCGATGCGTATCAGGACGTTGAACGGCCTCTATCAATTTATCAACAATGTGTTGTGGAGTGGGTTGATCTGGATTACCCATACCAAAATCAATAATATCTTCTCCCGCAGCGCGCGCCTTGGCTTTTAACTCATTAACAATGTTAAATACGTAGGGAGGTAAACGATTTATTCTTTGAAATTCTTGCATTAACAGCTCTTGAGCAACCCAAGTATGAGTAAGATTAAAAAATAGCTTCTCAACAACAACAGTAGATGATGAGAAGTCATAACAAAACAAGCTAAATTACTGATGTAAACAGTGGATGTCAACTAATAGACATGATTTTACTATTAAAACGCTGACTTTAAAATCAACAGTTGCATCAATTATCGCCGCATAGCCAATACGCGCGTCACCCGTAGCAGATCTTCTTGGGTATCTACACCTGCTTCAGGCGTGTTATCGATGACTTTGACCAAAATTGACTCACCCTGCCAAAGTATCCTCAATTGTTCCAAGGCTTCAACCGACTCCAATACCGAGGCTGGCCATGAACAATAGCGATTTAAAAAATCGACCCTATAAGCATATAAACCAATATGACGAAGATAAGGTAATGTTCCTGTAGGCGTTCTATCTACTTGGTCAAAAACACCTCTTTCCCATGGTATAGGTGCTCTGCTAAAGTAAAGTGCATAACCGGCTTTATTTAAAACCACCTTAACCGCATTGGGATTAAAGATTTCTTCTGAAGCTATTATCTTAGCTGCCAAAGTAGCAATGCCCGCTAACTGTTGACTGGCTAAAGCTTGCGCAACTTCTCGTAAAGCTTGGGGAGGAATTAAGGGTTCATCACCTTGCAGATTAACAATAATGTCATCGCCCGACCAGCCACAAAGCCTTGCCACCTCAGCAATTCTTTCTGTACCACTTTGATGATCAGTTCGTGTCATCACCGCTTTAATACCTAAATCGGTGACGGCTTGAAAGATGCGCTGATCATCGGTTGCGACCACCACTTCTTCAGCATCGGCTTCTTTTGCACGCTCACAGACATGAGCGATCATAGGCTTACCCGCTATATCTAATAAGGGTTTGCCGGGTAATCGGCTAGAACCATAGCGAGCAGGAATTACGACTTTAAAACGCTGACTCATTGATATAAAGCATCGACTTCTTCACTGCTTAACTGACGCGCTTCATCTTCAATCATCACGGGAATGTCATCACGAACCGGGAAGGCTAAACGATCGGCTCTGCATATCAGTTCATCAGCGACCTTATCATAATGCAATGGGCTTTTGCAGAGTGGACAAGCCAAAATATCGAGTAATTTTTTATCTATCATGTTTTTCTCTTAAAAGATTTAATAATTGTTCTGTAAAAAGACTATCAGGCTTTGCTGTTACTGGCACATACCAATGCTGCTGACCTGCAAATGATTTGCATTTTACCGCATCTTTTTCTGTCATCAGCACCGGTTGCTGATCAGAAAAATCAATATCTTCGCGTTGAAACGAGTAATGATCGGGAAAACTTTTGTTACTAGTCTTGAGTCCTGCTAAGGCTAACTGCTTAAAGAAGCGCTCAGGATGTCCTATACCAGCAATGGCATGACAAGCTTCAGTATTAAAATCAACTAAGTGCTTTTGCTCACCCGATTGTAAATTAATAGCAATGTCGCCTTCTAAGCGCATTGAAAATTCATTAGGCTCTTGTTTTTCACCATTGACGATAATTAGGTCGACGTTGCTTAAGCGCTCTATAGGTTCACGCAAAGGGCCTGCTGGTAAGCAAAAACCATTACCAAAGCGCCTTTCTCCATCAATGACAGCAATTTCAATATTTCTGTGTAAGGCATAATGCTGTAAACCATCATCAGATAAAATAACATCACAATCTGCTTTTTCTAATAATAATCGCCCAGCATCAATACGTAAGGGACCTACCGCCATAGGACACGTTGTTTGTTTGGCGATTAACAAAGCCTCATCTCCAACGTCTTTTGCTGAACTGTCTGCATCTACCCATTGTGGCCAAGACTCAGCTTCACCACCATAACCTCGACTAATGATGCCCGGCTTAAAGCCTGAATCTTTAAGATATTTAGCCAAATAAATAATTAATGGCGTTTTACCGGTACCGCCTACAGTAATATTGCCAACGACTATCACTGGCACGGGTAAAGTCTGAGTTTTGAGTAGCCCAACTCGATATAAAAACTTTCTAAATTTGACGACATCACTAAATAAAAATCCGAAGGGCATTAGCAACACGCCAATGAAAGGGTCTTTATACCAAATATCTAAGGCCCAGCGAGCAAGCGTTTTCTTCATATTATCGTCTTAAATTTTATAGCATATTGAATGCTAGTTGATCATTGAAGTTCTTTAATCACTTATTTTAACCTACCACTGCCTTATCTTGCATAGGTATCTATATAGTCTGTCACTGCCCACAGTTAAGGAATCTGTATGTTTGGAGTAAAACTGCTTTAGCTGTTTTAAAACACAATAGCTGAAGCTCAACACTCCAAGTTTTTACTCTTCCGCTTAACTTAATGACAGTGAAATAAGCTTTAGGGTGGATAAGCGCTAGCGCATCCACCAATACATAGCATGATAATCGAGTTAGTAAGCTAAACGAACTCGATCATAATCGGTGGATGCGCTGTCGCTTATCTACCCTACAAGCTTTATAAATTTATTCTAACCTACCTCAAGCTTATCTTGAGCATTTTCCCTAGCGACCCAAACATAAGCAATAATAAACGCTAAGCCACAGCAGGCGGCGGCCATTGAAAACACAAACTGTGAGCCGAGTAAATCCCAATAATAACCACTATAAAGACTACCCAGCACACCACCTAAGCCAAAACAAAGACTGGTATATAAAGCTTGGCCTTTGCCTTGGTGTTGTTCACCAAAATAACGTTGTAGCAAATACATAGCAACGACATGAGTGCCGCCAAAAGTGGCGGCATGAAACAGTTGCGCAACTATGAGCATCCACAAATACTCAGAGCCCCAGCCTATCATCAACCATCTAGCAGTAGCCAAGGCTAAACTAAGTAATAAAATGGCACGCAATGAACAGTACTTTAATAGATTGCGCATATAAATAAATAACACTATCTCAGCCAAGACACCTAATGCCCAGAGTAATCCAGTTACCATCGATGAGTATTGCGCATGCTTTAAATAAATCGAATAAAAAACATAATAAGGCGCGTGAGCCATTTGTAATAAAATATTAACTGCCATAAAGGCTAACACCTCTGGCATCTTGATGATTTTTAAAATGCCATGTACAGCCACATCCAAACTAATGCTTTTAGCTTCAGGGGTCACAAAGGTAATGCCGGCATTTAACAATAATAATGTGGCTATGATGAGCGGTAATAAAGTAACAGGATAATGTTCTAAAATAGTGCCTATACTCAGCACTGCGATTATAAAACCTATAGACCCCCATAGTCGTATTCGACTATAACGATGCGCAGCATTTCGTAAATGCGTCAAGGTTACTGCTTCAAATTGCGGCAACATCGCATTCCAAAAAAAACTAAAGCCTATGGTGATCAAAGCAAAGCCCACATAATCATGAGCCCATAAAAACCCAGCAAATATAACCGTGGAAAAAAAGGCTGCCAAGCGAATAATGCCTATACTTTTACCCGTATGGTCAGCTATCCAGCCCCATAAAATAGGTCCAATTATTTTTGTCCCTACTAAGAGCGCAGATAGTTCACCGATTTCAATGGGATTAAAACCAAAATCTTTTAAATAAAGACTCCAGTAAGGAATAAAACCACCTAGAGCTGCAAAATATAAAAAATAAAACCCTGACAGCCGCAAGTAAGGAATAGACATTTATTTACTTCATGAAAATAAGAATGATTTTATCGTTGCCACTGCCCACAATTAAGCATTTATGTAGGACAGGTTAGCGATAGTAACCCGACATTTCGTAGCGCATTGTGTCGGGTTACGCTGTCGCTAACCCGACCTACTTAATTTAAATTAATAGCCAACCATTACCTAATAATAGGCAATCCCGATTGCACATGCTGATTTTGTGCCCTATGTCTTAGTAAATGATCCATCAAGACTAAAGCCATCATAGCTTCGGCTATCGGTGTGGCGCGTATTCCCACACAAGGATCATGACGACCTTCAGTACTGACTTTTATGGCCTCACCTTGCTGATTAATACTTTTACCGGGCAAGCGTAAGCTAGAGGTGGGTTTTAAGGCAATACTGGCCGTAATGGACTGACCACTAGAAATGCCGCCTAAAATACCACCCGCATGATTGCTCAAAAAACCCTCAGGTGTTATTTCATCACGAAACTTTGTACCTTTACTGTTAACACAAGCAAAGCCATCACCAATTTCTACGCCTTTAACGGCATTAATGCTCATCAAGGCATGAGCCAGATCAGCATCTAAACGATCAAAAATAGGCTCACCTAAACCGGGCGGCACATTAGTTGCGACCACCTCTATTCTTGCACCTATGGATTCACCCTCTTTACGTAAGGCATCCATATAAGCTTCCATTTCAGCCACTTTATCAATATCAGGACAAAAGAAGGGATTGCTATCAATGATTGACCAATCGAGCTTTTCGATTTTAATCGGGCCTAATTGCGATAGATAACCTCGAATTTCTATGCCAGCCAGTTCTTTAAGGTATTTCTTGGCGATACCACCGGCTGCAACGCGCATGGCCGTTTCACGAGCCGAGGAGCGACCACCGCCGCGATAATCTCTAAAGCCGTACTTTTGCTGATAAGTATAATCAGCATGGCCCGGTCTAAAGGTATCGGCAATTTTAGAATAATCTTTTGAGCGTTGATCGGTATTCTCTATTAATAAGCCGATCGGCGTACCGGTGGTTTTGCCTTCAAACACGCCTGATAATATTTTTACCACATCAGCTTCACGACGTTGCGTCGTATGCCTTGAAGTACCGGGTTTCCTACGATCTAGATCTTCTTGTAAATCAGCTTCTGATAACAATAATCCCGGAGGACAGCCATCAACGATACAACCGATGGCAGGGCCATGACTTTCACCAAAAGAGGTGACTGTGAATAATTTTCCTATGGTATTTCCAGACATATTAACCTAACGCCGCTATAAATAAATTGTGATATTCATGAACCTGCCCTGCTGTGAGCAAGAACACGCCGTCACCACCTCGTTCAAAATTCATCCAAAAGAAAGGCACGTTAGGAAATGTATCTTGTAAGGTCTGAGCACTACTGCCCACTTCCACACACAAAATACCCTGCTGTGCTAAGTATTCATCTGCATCCACTAAAATACGAATGACAAGATCCAAACCTGACTCACCGCCTTTAAAACCCATATCAGGTTCTGCCCGAAACTCTTGGGGTAATTCTGACCATTCTTGAAAACTGACATAAGGCGGATTACTGACAATAATGTCATATTGCCTCGCTGGCAATTCATTAAATAAATCGGATTGATATAAAGTCACAGAATCAGCCATCTGATGTTTTTCAACATTGATGGTAGCTACATCTAAGGCATCAGCAGATAAATCGACTGCATCCACGTAGGCTTCTTGAAAAGCATAGGCACAGGCAATGGCAATACAGCCGCTACCGGTACATAAATCTAAAATACGAACCACCTGCTCTTCTTCTATCCACGGTGAAAAACGTTGCTCAATGAGTTCGGCAATGGGTGACCTTGGCACTAAGACCCTATTATCAACATAAAAAGCGAGACCCGCGAATATGGCCTCATGTGTTAAATAAGCAGCAGGCGTTCTTTCATTAATACGTCTGTCGATAATCTCTATAACCGATAACCGTTCTGCCATAGTTAAAGCTGCATCAAGATAAGCTTCTGCCAAGTTATAAGGTTGATGTACCGTGTGCAAGACTAGCGCTGCGGCTTCATCAAGAGCTGTTAGCGTACCATGTCCAAAACTAACACCAGCGATGCTAAAGCGACTGGCTGCCCAGCGGATATAATCACGCAGCGTTGTAAGGGTCGTTAAAACATCAGTATGTGTAGTTTGCATGAGTCTATTTGTAAGCAAAAGTGAAAGATTTTGACTAAACCGTGGATTTTAAACTAAACCAGCCTATTCAGTTTAAGTTTTATACGCTATTACCAAAAAAAAACGGCGGAATAAATCCGCCGTTTTTTTTGGTAATGCAAACAAGCTCTCTTAATCGAGCGCTGTTTGCATTAGACGGCTACCAACTTAAGACGGGACAGTTTAACTTAACCGTTCACTTTTAGAGAGGGCTCTCCTAAACGCAGACAAAAGGCGAAAGGTTAAAGGCAAAGGGTTAAGCCTAGTATCTGCCACGGCCTAAGTTGCTAGCCTCTTAGACTTAATCTTTCGCCTTGAGCCTTTCGTCTGCGCTGAAACTGTCCCGCTTTAAGTTGGTAGCCCATTAGACAGACATCGCTTTATTTATCGATCTTAAGTGCTAAAAAGGCTGGATTACCACGACGCTGAATCAAAGCAGCAACTGATTTGCCTACCGGTAAACTTTTAACAATCTTTTCAAAACCAGCCACATCATGAACCAGTTGATTATCAATACGTAATATGACATCGCCTAGTTGCACACCCGCACTCTTGGCTGCACCTTTTGCTATATTTTGTACCAATACCCCGCCTTTACTGACCTGCGTTAACTGCCTTTCCTCAGCCGTCAAATCAGTCACGCTCAAGCCCAGTCTGTTAGTCGACTTAGCTTTTTCTGTTTTACTGCCAGCTAATTTATCTACTTGTTCAGGCAATAAGCCTATATTAAAGTTTATGGTTTTTTCATCCCCTTGCCTGATAATTTTCAGGGTAGCTTTATCTTTTATCGGCGTCATACCGACCATAGGGGGTAAATCACCGGACTTTTCAATAGATTGTCCATTAAACTCGGTAATAATGTCACCAATCTGTAACTGCGCTTTTTCTGCTGGACTATCGGGGATCACTTTAGAAACCAAAGCACCTTGAGGTTTTTTCATGCCAAAAGATTCAGCAAGTTCCCTTGTCACATCTTGAATTTGCACACCCAACCAACCATGTGCTGCTTTACCATTGGTTTTAATTTGCTCAACTACATTCATAACTACATCCATAGGAATAGCAAATGAAAGCCCCATAAAGCCACCAGTACGACTATATATTTGTGAATTAATACCTACCACTTTGCCATCCATATTAAACAAAGGGCCACCTGAGTTACCAGGGTTAATGGCGACATCAGTTTGTATAAACGGCACATAATTACCTCCGGGTAAACTACGCCCTTTAGCACTAACAATACCGGCAGTCACTGACTGTTCAAAACCAAACGGCGAACCAATAGCTAACACCCACTCACCGACCTGTAGTTTACTAGGATCACCAATACTAACTACTGGCAAGTCAGCCGCTTCAACTTTTAACAACGCCACATCGGTACGCGCATCAGAGCCAATTAACTTAGCAAGTAACTCACGTCGATCAGAAAACTTAACAATAATTTCATCAGCGTCTTTAACAACGTGGTGATTGGTTAATACGTATCCACTCTTATCAATGACAAAACCCGACCCTAAGGACTGAGCATCTCCATTATCACCACCATTGCCGCCACCATCAGGGTTATTAAAAAAATGCTTAAATAACTCTTCCATTTCTGGTGGCAAGCCTTCGGGCATAGGGGTTTCTTTTTGAGCACCTTCAGGGGTTTCAGGTTTGGCTTTTTGAGTAGTGCTAATATTGACTACCGCAACGCCATTGGTCTTTACCATCTCGGTAAAGTCGGGCAATTGAGCTAAGCCATTTTGACTAACCATAAAAACGAGAACAACACACCAAGCAAGCTTTTTAAGCATAACAACTCCATTCCCTAATAGTGATAAATAAATATGTTTGAAATATGATGAAAAGTAGAGTTTGCGATAGAATCGTTAACCCAGTTAAGCCATTTAAAATACTTTATTTTTGATTATAAGTCGTTACCTTAGCGTAAGGTTTAACAACTGCCTCGCTGTTCGCATAAGCATTATGCTCATGAAGATAGAGGCCAATACGTTTATTAAGAGTTGATTGCTCGGGCAACCAACGTTGTGCCATCTGCAAGGTTGCAGCAGGCTTAAATAACTGACTATCGAAACTTAGCCCTACAATAATGACAATAAAGGCGAGTGATGCAGCCAATGCAAGCCACTGATAGGTTTTCTTAAAAGTCACGGGTTTTTCTAAAGCAAGATCTGGCTCTTGTTGGATGTGCTGCGCTATATTAACTGAAAAATCTGCTTTTACATCTATATAGACTTGGCTTTTTAAGGCATGACTAATCGCTGCATAACGATTCAATTTATTTTGTAATTCTGGCAGTTCAGATAGAGTATTTAATAACTGCAAAGTATCAGCATGCTCCAGTTCATTATCCATAAACTGGGATAATTTTTGATTTAAATCTTCGGACATTTCAAATCATCCTATTCTAGTAAAGGAGTTAATTGCTTATCAATCGCCTCACGCGCTCTAAAGAGTCGTGATCGTATCGTACCAATAGGGCAATCCATAGTCTGGGCAATCTCTTCGTAACTTAAACCTTCAAGTTCGCGTAAATTAAAAGCGATACGCATTTCTTCGGGTAAATTCTCAATAGCCCTATTAAGGGTTGCCATTATTTCCTGATTAAGTAGTAATTGCAGAGGTGTATCCATACCCTTTAATTGAGAGGCATTCCCCATGTCCTCTACTTCTTGTATATCCAAATGATAGTCACTATGCCTTCTTGTCCTTGAATTTAAGTAATTTTTAGCGGTATTAATAGCTATGCGATATAACCAGGTATAAAAAGCAGCTTCACCTCTAAAATCACCTAGCGCCCGATAGGCTTTAATAAAAGCCTCTTGCGCCACATCTTGTGCTTCACTAGGATCTTTAACATAACTATTAACCAATTGAATAATTCTATGTTGATATTTAATCACCAAATAATCAAAAGCTGTTTTATCGCCTTGCTGTACCCGCGATACTAACTCTTCGTCCAATTGCTCACTAATTCTGGGCTGAATGTTCACTATGGCTCTTTCAATAAGGACATGGACAGCCATATTATCATAAAGTTCTTATGTACAAATTTGTGCTATCACGCTAAAAAGCGTTATTATCCACAAACATTGCTAACTAAGCCACAAGCTTCACATAGCAACTAACACTTTATTTACTTTTATGTACTGACAGATAGATAGATCGCCATGCCCTATACCAGAAAATTAAACGTACTCATTATTGGCAGTGGTGGAGCTGGTCTTACCCTAGCATTAAAGTTAGCTGAGCAACACATACCCGTTGCCGTATTATCAAAGTTTGCCCTTACTTCTAGCAGCACTTATTATGCTCAAGGTGGAATTTCTGCGGTTTTTGATGCCGAAGACTCAATAGAATCTCATATAGAAGACACCCTTAATGCCGGCGCAGGACTTTGTAAGCCAGATATAGTCCGATTAACCGTAACTCAGGGTAAAAACTCAATAGAATGGTTACGAGCACATGGGGTTGTGTTTACTGAAGAAGAAAACGCCTCGGGCGAAACACAGTTGCATTTAAATCGAGAAGGCGGACATTCACACCGACGCGTGGTCCACTCTGACGATGCAACCGGCAAAGCAGTATCGCTGTCGCTAATCGAACGCGCACAACAACATCTCAACATTGAACTATTAGACCACTATAACGTAGTCGAACTTATCACTGAGCCAACAAGCAATGGCAAAAGAATCATTGGTGTCTATGTATTAGATAGCCAAGAAAATAAAGTTAAAACGCTAGCTGCCAAGATTGTAGTGCTAGCAACTGGTGGCGCTAATATGGCCTATGTTTATAGTACCAATCCACATAGCTCAACGGGAGATGGCATAGCCTTAGCCTGGCGTGCTGGGTGTCGCATCAGTAATATGGAATTTATGCAATTTCACCCCACCTGCCTTTATCACCCAGAAGCTAGGACTTTTCTTATCAGTGAGGCCTTAAGAGGTGAAGGTGGTAAATTGGTGCTCAAAGATGGCTCGTCTTTTATGGAAAAATTCGATGCTAGAGGTGAATTAGCACCTAGGGATATAGTCGCTAGAGCCATAGATCATGAAATGAAAAAACGCGGTATCGATTGTGTTTATCTTGATATCAGCCATAAACCAGCTGATTTTATCCGAGAACACTTCCCGACCATTTATCAACAATGCTTAGTCTATGGCATAGACATTACTCAACAACCCATCCCCATAGTGCCGGCCGCACATTACACCTGTGGCGGTGTAGTGACAGATGACCATGCCCGCACCGATATCAGCCATTTATATGCTGTAGGTGAAGTAGCCTGCACAGGCCTGCACGGTGCTAATCGTATGGCCAGCAATTCTTTACTCGAATGTTTGGTATTTGCTGATCGTGCCTGTACTGATATATTACAAATACTCCCCACGATCACCTCACTCCCTAACATTCCTGACTGGGACGATTCTCAAGTCATAGATTCCAATGAAGAAGTGGTCGTAGCACATAACTGGAATGAGCTTCGGCATTTTATGTGGGATTATGTCGGTATCGTAAGAACCGATAAGCGCTTAAATCGTGCACTCAGTCGAGTAGAGTTACTTAAAAAAGAAATTGGCGAATATTACAGCCATTTTCGGGTCACTAGTGACTTGCTAGAATTGCGTAATCTCGTCATAGTTGCTGAACTGATTATTCGCTGCGCCCAGCAACGCAAGGAAAGTAGAGGATTACACTACACCCTAGATTATCCAGAAACCGATCAAAGCTCCTCGCCACAAGATACTATCTTGACTCCAATAAGGTAAAACCATGTATCGTGTAGAGAAACTTGTGAAAACAGACAACCGTAATGATTTGAGTATCTCTATTATCTAAGCCATCACTTATGACAACTCACCAAAAACCCAATGCTCAGCCCACTCATTCCTTATCTTATTATGACAACCTAACGGGTTTAGCGCATAGACTCTATTATCAAGAACGCTTAGACTGTTTAATAAAAACTGCGACTAGGCGTAAGGAACAATTTGCATTTTTGTTTATAGATCTTGATAATTTTAAAGATGTTAATGAGCGCTATGGCTGTCAATTTGGTGATCAATTTCTACACTTAATTGCTCAATGTCTAAAATCTGTAGCACGAGAAGTTGATTTTATCGCACGCTTAGGTGGGGATCAGTTTTGTATTATTGTTGACAATGTTGTTGATGACCATGATGTCATAAAAGTTATTAACCGATGCCTACAGAAAATTAAGCAGCCACTTACCATAGAACAACACCAAGTGATACTTAGCGCCAGTATCGGTGTAGCTATTTTCCCTAGAGATGGTATCAATGAAAATGATCTCTTTAACGCAGCTGATACAGCTATGCAACAAGCTAAACAAAGCGGAAAACATGGCTATGTTTTTTATTCAAAAAACAAATTAAATGCAGCCACGCTGCACCGCGAAAAAGTATATCTATTAGAAGAGGCTTTTAAGCAAAAACAGTTCGTACTTTACTATCAACCCCAACTGTCTATGACTAATCGAAAAGTCGTAGGTATGGAAGCTTTAGTGCGCTGGCAGCATCCGATACTAGGCATAGTCTCCCCAGACTACTTTCTGGATTTGATAGAACTACTCGATTTACAAACTGAGCTTGGCAACTGGGTTATTAATACCGCCTGTGAACAAATAGCCGACTGGCATCGTTTAGGCTTACCGTATATTCCGGTAGCGGTTAATTTATATCCAGACCAATTTCAAGATCATCACTTAGTACAAACGGTTAAACAGGCGCTACACCAAACAGGCATACCGGCACAATACCTAGGACTTGAAGTGACCGAAAGCGCCATGCAAACTAAGGGACATATCGACGTTTTTAAACAACTGAGAGACATAGGTTTAAAAATAGCTATCGATGACTTTGGCACAGGATTTTCTTGCTTAGCGTCTTTAAAACAACTACCTCTAGATTGTTTAAAAATAGATAAAATATTTATAGACGACATGCTCTACAATTCACATACCGCTTTATTACTAGGCACCATTATTGGCTTGGCTCATGCACTAGATTATTCTTTAGTTGCAGAGGGTGTTGAAACCGAAGAGCAGGCCTTAAAGCTACAGCACTTAGGTTGCGAAATTATTCAAGGCTACTATTTTAGTAAACCCTTAGCGGCTAAAGATGTTCCTGCTTTTATTAAAAGCACACTGTAGTGACAGGTCGCGACCTGTCACTACAGTCGCGTAGGTCGGGTTAGCGATAGCGTAACCCAAGCTACAAAATTCACTACCAATAAACCCATGTAAACCGCGTTTAGATTTAAGCGCTAACCAATTTTTTAAATGTATTATCTCTTCGGTTTCTTCTAGCTCATCAATACTCTGCTTATTTCTTAATAAACGAAAGGCTGCCGACAACACCTTTAAACGATCACCGACAATACCGGCGCGTCTTAAACCCACGGTATTTAATTTGTAATGCCTAGCTGGCCTTCCGCCTACCAACATAAAAGGAATGACATCCATATTAAGACCGGTCGTACCTTGCACGATAGCATAAGAACCAATGCGGCAAAATTGATGCGCCACCACGGCACCACCAATAAAGACATTATTACCTACCTCAACATGACCACCTATCGCCACATTATTAGCAAAAATCGTGTTATTGCCGACCCTACAATCATGAGCGACATGACTGTTATTCATAAAAAAACAGCCACTACCGATACCCGTTTCGGCGTGTTCTTTAGACGCCCTATGAGCCGTAAAACCTTCTCTAAAGACATTGCAATCGCCAATCACCAGCCAAGAATCAGTTTCGGCCTTAAAGCTAGTATCTTGAGGCAAGCCCCCCAAAACCGCATGGGGATGTAAGCTATTACCGTTACCCATGCGCACATGACCATGCACCACGGCATGAGCGCCTAACTGACAATGATCACCTAAGACCGCACCGCTTTCAATGACGGCAAAAGGGCCTATGCTGCAATGTTCACCTAGTGTGACATTAGTATCTATAAATGCAGTGGGATGTATGTTTTGTGTCATTATAACTAACCTCTAGGATGAAATTTGGTATGTAAGGTTTTTAAGCGTTCGCGAGCAATATGCGTGTAAATTTGTGTAGTCGACAAATCCACATGGCCTAATAACAATTGCACGACCCGCAAATCCGCGCCATGATTTAACAAATGCGTGGCAAAAGCATGTCGCAAGGTATGTGGTGATAAATCTTTATTAATGCCAGCCTTCTTGGCATGACGTTTGATAATATGCCAAAAAGCTTGTCGTGTCATGCCGTCGCCGCGATTGGTGACAAACAAATAATCGCACTGCCGCTCAGCCAATAAGGTTTTACGCGCTTGTTCCATATAGTCTTCTAGCCAAGTCATGGCAACTTCACCAACTGGCACTAAACGCTCTTTATTACCTTTGCCCCTGATTCTGACCACGCCTTGTCTTAGGCTGATGTGTTCAAATTTTAAACCCACCAATTCAGAGACCCTAAGTCCAGTGGCATAGAGCATTTCTAACATGGCTCTGTCTCTAAAGCCCATAGCATTGCTATGTTCAGGTGCATTTAGCAATAATTCTACATCGTATTCAGAAAGTGAGATTGGTAAAGGCCTACCTAGTTGCGGTGCTTCAATAAGCCCAGTAGGATCTATGCTGATACGGTTTTCTCTTAGATAATAACCATAAAAGCGCCGTAGACTCGATAAAATACGTGCAGTAGAGCGATTGCCGATACCGGCCTGATAGCGACTGGCCAAAAACTTTGATAAATCGCTAGTATCAACCTCTAACAGCGATTTATTAGCCAAGTCTTTGGCAAAGATGCGTAAATCACTACCATAAGCAGACAAGGTATTTTCACTTAAACCCTGCTCTACCCAAACCGCATCGAGAAACTGTTCAATTAAATCAAGATTGGTCATGGGTAAAACTGGCTTCAGCCTGTAGTAATTTAGCTTTAATGTGCATAAAGTCACCTGAGGTCTGACCGCAATAGCCACCCAAGCCAGACATAGCGACGACTCGATGACAAGGAATCAGAAAAGGATAAGGATTATCGCGACAGGCATTACCGACCGCTCGCGCAGAAGAGCCTATTTTTGCGGCTAAAGCCAAATAGCTTAGCGTATTACCATAAGGTATTTGGCCTAACTCAGACCATACTAGCTGACGAAATGAACTACCTTGCTTTAATAACTTTACAACAAAGACTGTATTCAGGCGCTGAATTACCGGATGATTATCATCAATGGCTTGAATATTGTCCGTCTTCAAGGCCCATGCAGCCTGACAAATAACATCCTGTCGTATCATTAGTTGCAAATAGCCAGCAGGCGTTAGTAGGGTTATAAACTCGCTTACTCCCGAACAACTTTCAACCCATTGAATCATCATGATCAAAATCAGCCGTTTCAAGTTAAAGCCGACGTAGCTTGGGTTGCATCTTTTCGCAAGCCAACATCATTGCCGAGCATTGTTTTGTTGGGTTAACGATAGAGCCGTTAGCCCAACCTACAGTGTATTGTCATCCTAGGCTGGACGGGGTTTGCAACCCTGTCCTTAACGTTTAACGTTTCGAAAACTATTGAGCATCTAAACGTTTCGGTCGGTTTTAAAAACCCCGACCGGCATCGCCAACCTACAGTGTATTGTCTGTCACAGGTAAATAGGCTGGACGGGGTTTGCAACCCTGTCCCTAATGTTTAACGTTTCGAAAACTATTGAGCATCTAAACGTTTCGGTCGGGGTTATAAACCCCGACCGGCATCGGTATATTTTCTGCTATCTAGGCAACTGGTTTTTTAACTTTAGTGCCTTTTGGCTCTTGCGCTAAATAACTGGTCGCCGCTACCGGCACAAAATCCAGCGTCAATATAGAGCCTAACTCAATCATGGCTTTTAAATAAACCTTACGCTTAAAATAAACCACATCTTTAAGCGGATCCCAGTAGTCTATCCAGCGCCAGTCATCAAATTCAGGTTTTGAGCAATGGTCAAAACGCACCGTGCTATCTTCCGTCAGCAAGCGTAATAGATACCAAATTTGTTTTTGCCCTATACATAAAGGCAACGAGTTTTTCCGTACATAGCGTTCGGGTAATTGATACCTTAACCAATAACGCGTGCGCCCCAATATTTCTACGTGCTGCTGTTGCAAGCCCGTTTCTTCCCACAATTCTCGATACATCGCTGTTTCAGGGTCTTCGTCGTCATTAATTCCGCCTTGCGGAAATTGCCAAGCGTTTACGCCCATCCGTTTTGCCCAAAACACGCGACCCTCATCATTGCAAAGGATGATTCCGACATTGGGTCGGTATCCTTTAGAGTCTATCATGTTAAAACCTGTCTCTATTTAGCGCCTAGTGCTTAACTTTAACATCGCGATAAAATTACAAGACTAGGTCAGGTTGTTTATAATGATGCCATTGTTCCATAAATAACAACTAGATACCAGTATGTATCTTCCTTTTAACCAGCACAAACAGGTTTAATGTGAGTTTAGCGATTTTTGATTTAGATAATACCCTAATAGCGGATGATAGCGATTACTTGTGGGGACAGTTTCTGGTTGATCAGGGCATTGTTGATAAAACCCTGTACGAGAGCGCCAATGCCAAATTTTATGAGGAATATAAACATGGCAGTTTAGACATTGTTGAGTTCTTGCGTTTTTCTTTGCACCCCCTATCGCAGCATGAACCTGAGCAACTGTATCGTTGGCGCGAGCAGTTTATACTAGACATTATCACCCCGATTTTATTAAAACCCGCACAACAACTGATCGCCAAACACCGTGAGCGTGGCGATACCCTAATGGTGATTACCGCCACGAATCGTTTCGTAACTGCACCCATCGTCGCCCTATATGGCATAGAACATTTATTAGCGACAACACCAGAGATGATAGAGGGACGTTATACCGGCCAGTACACCGACATCCCCTGCTTTCAAGCAGGAAAAGTTGAATTATTAGAGGCTTGGTTAGAAACCAGCTCAGAAACCTTAGAAGACAGTTGGTTTTATAGCGATTCGCATAATGATTTACCCTTGTTAACCAGAGTTGATCATCCCGTCGCCGTAGATCCAGATGAAAAACTCGCCGCCTATGCTAAAGAAGCCAACTGGCCGGTCATCAGCTTAAGGTCAGAGCATTGCCCTACGGCACATCTAACGCAGGAGTAAAACTGCAAGTAGCCTCGATGAAACGCAGTGGAATCGAGGCTACATGTCTGTATTAAAATATGTAGGTGGGTTACGCTAAAGCTAACTTACCCGGCTACTTGGCTACTTTGCGTAACTCCCTTAACGCCGCTAGATGCATGCTGGAAGACCTAAGATCATCCTGTCAGCGATTATGCGTCTCCTTAAACAGCTTAGGGATCATCTTAGTCCGTTCGGTGGCTCACCCAGGCCTCGCATGGATCATCAAAACCCCCATACGGAACAATCTGCCCTGCCAAAACCGCCTGTTTAGGCATCAAGCATAGGCCTTTAGCGGTCACGAAAACGCCCTGAACGGCTCAAGGAGTGTCTAAATCCCCTACAGGATCACAGGCCATAGCTTAAGACCATCCCCCAGACATTTAACACGCTCCTTGCTAGAGTCAGGGTAAACACAAAAGCATCGGTTATGTTAGCTTAGTTATTTTTTAACAGCCTATTGCCCTTAGTTTAAGTCTTCATTGCAGTAAAAATCGCCAATATTTAGGTGGCTAGGAGTTAAAGACCAAGATCTACTTCGGCTTTTTGGTTCTGAGCAGGTTAGGATTTACGCGGCCTTCCACAACCTCCTCGTTCATAACTGTGGGCGCTAACTAAAGATGAGGCGTTTTATTAATATCGGTGGCGGAGTAACTTTAAGGATAGGGCAAACACGACCCTAGGCTAATTATAAAAAACTTTAAAGCAAAAAAAAACCGCATTAGTTAGCTAATGCGGTTTAGAAAAGGGTAGCACTGTATTCTATGTCCGATAGTTTAAACGTTAAAACTGCCGGGCTTTAACTTATAAGGTAAAAGCGATGGGTAGAGGCGATAGCCGAAACTCATCTTACTTTGTAAAGCGGTCGAGCAACGGTGTTTGTTGCCCGACCTTTCACCGATCAAATCATACTTGCTGTAGCCCTAGTGCTTAGTAATTCCACTGTAACTGCATTCTGCCCATGTCACCGCGGGCCTGTCCAAGATAGTTTGAACCGGTGCTAGTGTTGGTTCTATCCATAAAGGCATAAGCCAACGTTAACTCAAGGGCCTTATTGATTTGATATTCCACACCAGTCTCGACTTCATCGGTCGAAATCCTTGGCGAATTGGTTGCAGCTTTCCAGGCGCCGCGATAAGTTTGCCACTTGACATAAGGTTGCATAAAGCCATCGGCACGGAACACATTATCAATCTTGTAACTGGCCTGTACATAGCCGCCGGCTAGGTCTTGTCTTTCAATAGCGCCGTTACCTCCATTAGCTGTTGGATTCAAGGTTGCACCTTGACCCCAATTCCATTCCGCCTGCAAGCCGAACGGTTGTGGGAACAAGATAGCATGGATGGCGACGCGATCTTCATAGAAGCTATTGCTGTTCACCCCTTTAACGGCAGCTGCGGCTGCTATATATTTTGTTGGATCTGCACTAACTGCAGCAGCTGGAATTTTTATACCAGAAGCCCTACCAAACACGCTACTAGCACCAACAGTTGGAGTAAAGCTACCCGATATCGCGTCGGCGCCGACTTCCAATACCTGACCTTTAAACATGCCGCCCAGGAAGTTCAGTTCAACCGGATAGGTGGTGTGAACAACGGTATATAAATCGTCATTCAGTTCACTACGGTTCAGACCCTGTCCGTTGTATACACCTACGCCCGCTATACCATAATCACCCGAGGTTTTTAAACCTTTCTTATTCAAGGTTTTCCATAGTTTTTGCACATACTCAGGCGACCAGTAGGCGATCAAACCCAGGTCGCGCTCGCTCGGCACCGCACTGTTTAAGGCATCGTTACGATCTAGCGCTAAACGGTTTTGTGAAGACTGCAAGTTTTCCCAGCCGAACGGTACTTTAGACTGACCGGCGCGTATACGATATTCGTGTTTCTTGTCATACGACAAATCCGCGTAGGCGTCACGCAACTGCACAAAATTATTATTATCGTCAGTGGAGGCTCCTTTTACAGTGGTTGCAAAATCAGGTTGCAGAGACAACGATACATACTCATTAATATCGCCAGAAAATACCAAACGAACCCGACGAAAAGAGAAACTGCTGTTATCTTTAATGCTGCCGTCACCGACTGATTTTAACTCTGGATCTCCGGCTATCCGGTCACCCGACAAAGGTTGGTTATAACGCAACTGGGTGTAACCACGGACACTGATTTTGTTAAACCATTTCTCATCGTTTTTGTCATGATCCTCTTTGTTGGCAACCACATGCTCTTCTAGGGCTTTAATTTCATTCTGTTTTAAAGCCAAGTCTTCACGTATTGCTTTAATTTCCGCATTTTCGTCGACTTTTACTGCGGCTTTTGCAGGAGCGACTTTCTCAAAGTTGCCCATCAGTTCACGGCCACGGCCGGGTTCTGCATATATTTGTTTGGTTTTGGTATCGACATATAAGTCCAAAGCTAAAGCACTGAAAGAGGCTGTGGCAGTGATAGTCGTAGCAATAGCTAATGCTAGTTTTGTCAATTTCATAATTTACTCTCGGTAGTTATAAAAGTCCTTATTTATTGTATGCGATATATGTGACAGCTATATTACAAAACCATTAAATATTTGTTAAATAACTACAAAGCGATATTTTTTGTTGTAGTTTTACAAAATAAGCAGGAGCTTAGAGACTAATTTCCCTAGTTTACGCAGAGGCATTTAATAATTCAGTTGCTATTACAAGGAGGTATTTGGGTAGGCTGGCTTGGGTTAACGATTAAGCTATTAGCCCAATGCAAATAATATACTGGAGTGCAACTGCTTTAGCTGTTGCACAGCTTTAAAACAGCTAAAGCTGTTTTACTCCAGCTGTAGACAGTAGGTTGGGCTGCGTGTTTTTGCAACCCAACATAATGGACGGCAGGATGTAGGCTTAACGATTAAGCTATTAGCCCAATGCAAATAATTTACTGGAGTGCAACTGCTTTAGCTGTTGCACAGCTTTAAAACAGCTAAAGCTGTTTTACTCCAACTGTAGACAGTAGGTTGGGCTGCGTGTTTTTGCAACGCAACATGTTGTACGGCAGAATGTTGGCTTAACGATTAAGCTATTAGCCCAATGCAAATAATATACTGGAGTGCAACTGCTTTAGCTGTTGCACAGCTTTAATACAGCTAAAGCAGTTTTACTCCAGACTTAGAGCTATTAGCCCAAGCTACGCGACTTCTATAACGCTGACATTGCCCATATAAGGTAGCAATGCTTCTGGGATATGAATATGACCTTGCGCATCTTGATAATTTTCCATGATAGCTATTAAGGTTCTACCGGCCGCTAAACCTGAACCATTAATAGTATGCACTAGCTCGGGCTTGCCGGTCTCTGGGTTACGCCAGCGAGCTTGTAAACGTCGCGCTTGAAAGTCTTTAAAGTTACTGCATGAGGAGATTTCACGGTAAGCGCCCTGCCCCGGCAACCAGACTTCAAGATCATAAGTCTTGGCAGCTGAAAAACCGGTGTCGCCAGCGCACAACAACATTTTGCGATACGGTAGTTTTAACAGCTTTAAAATATTCTCAGCATGAGCAGTTAATTGTTCATGCGCTAGTTCTGCCTGTTCTGGCTGTACGATTTGCACCAACTCTACTTTTTCAAACTGATGTTGACGGATCATGCCGCGCACATCACGGCCATAAGCACCGGCCTCACTACGAAAACACGGACTATGACAGACAAACTTAAGCGGCAAGGCTTTGGCGTCAATAATCACATCTCTGACAATATTAGTCACTGGCACTTCGGCGGTGGGGATTAAATATAAAGCTGGATCATCACTGGCTTTAAACAAATCCGCTTCAAACTTAGGTAATTGCCCAGTACCGCGCAAACTATCGGCATTGACTAAATAAGGTACATAGGTTTCACTGTAACCATGTTGATCTGTATGGGTATCTAGCATGAATTGTATGATGGCTCGTTGTAAGCGCGCCAACACACCGTTTAAGACCACGAAACGCGCGCCGGCTATTTTTGCACCTAACTCAAAATCCATACCCAGCTTTGCGCCTAGATCGACATGATCTTTAGCCTCAAAATCAAAACTAGGCACCTCACCCCAACGACTGAGTTCGATATTAAACTCTTCACTTTTACCGGCGGGCACAGAGGCATCGAGTAGATTAGGAATACCGGCCATTAAGGTATCCATGTCTTGTTGTATGTCGCTCAACTCAGTTTCAGCAGCTTTTAGCTCATCACCCAAATGTTGAACTTGATCTAATAAAGGCTGTACGTCTTCGCCCTTTGCTTTGGCAAGGCCTATGGCTTTTGAGCGACTGTTACGTTCATTTTGCAAATCTTGAGTTTTAACCTGCACGTCTTTACGCCGCGCTTCTAGTGCTACATAAGCTTCTGGGTTAAAAGTAAATGAACGTCTGGCTAATTGTTCGGTAACAAAATCAAGATCAGTTCTAAATAAACGAGGGTCTAGCATGAGGGGCACCTTGGTTAGTCATAATTATGTGTTAATGATACACGATAGTGGGGATTGAGTGAGCCTTTACTATTCAAAAATCGTCTTCGGCTAAGTGTAGATCATTATATTCTTTATGTTCTTTAAATTGCTGCCTTAAGGATTCACGTCCTATCTTAAGTAAACACTGATGGAAACTCGAATAAGCATAATGATTTAAATTCTGTGTGTAGCCATGTTTTACAGGATTCATTAGTAGGTAATTTAAGCGTAGCAGATAATCGTTTTCATCACGCGGGCAATAATCCCAATAATTCCACCAGACACGCTCAGGTGTTTGTGCTATTTGATTAATATGATAACCACTGACACTATGAATCTGCTGTATGAGCAAAGGCAAGTCCTGGCCAACTCGGCTTTGTCCTAAGAGATGATAATGATTATCTAAAATAACCCAATGGTGTAAAGACCACTGGAATTTAGCGAAGGCGTTTTTAATGCAGAGGAGTAAATCTTCTTTTATGGCGGGGCTTTGTAATAGAGGTCGTTTTTGATATGTAGCAGCGGTAATGAAGTATGGCGTGTCGTCCATAAAAATATGCGGCGGATTATGTTTGTAATCTTTTTTTAGCATCGTTTTAAAATAGCTAAAGCTATTTTACTCCATCATCTAGTGCAACTGCCTTAGCTATACTCACAATTGCTTACTCATTAACAAACTCAGCCAAATCACCAGCAAACAACTTAGGCCATTGGCGACAAAGATACTTATCATTAAATGGGTATGCGTGGTGAAGGTATAACCGTTTTCTATCAAAAACAAGATTAAATACAATCCGGATAAGGTTAGATAAGCGCCGACTAGTATCACCATAATGGCGGCACGATATTCTATGGGCAGCTCTATCTTTTGTAAGATCAGACCGGCGATGAGTCCTATTATAAAAGCACCGATGACATTGATGATCATCAAGGCATAAGGAATCATGCCACCGCTCCACTGTATTATGCCGTTTGAATACAAGAATAAAGACCGGCCGCATAGCAAGCCTATCCACACCGCGAACAAACAGCCTAAGACGCTGATGCCTATATTAAGCATGGCTTTGCTGATATTGCCCTGTTCTAATAAATATAAGGTTTCTAAGGCGAAGGTGGAAAAGGTGGTGAAGGCGCCGATAAAGCCCACTAAGATAGCGGCTCTGTATTCCAGCGCAATAGTCACGCGCTGCATAAAGAGCGCTTCGGTCAAGAAACCTATTAAGAATGAACCAACGATATTAACCGCCAAGGTGCCGTAAGGAAATCCTCGTCCTAACCATTGATAAAGTCCCGAAGACATTAAGAACCTTAGGACGGCACCACTAGCACCACCGACGGCTATCGCTATTAATTGATTCATGCTTAATATTTAATAAAGTGTTCTCGGTAATACTGCAGCTCTTCTATGGATTCTAAAATATCATCTAGGGCTTGATGGGTGGATTCTTTATTAAAGCCGTCTTTAACCGCAGGTGCCCAGCGTGCGGCAAGTTCTTTAAGCGTAGACACATCAATATTCCGATAATGAAAGTAGGCTTCTAGTGTGGGCATATAACGATATAAGAAGCGGCGATCTTGACCGATGCTATTGCCGCAAATAGGTGAGGTGTTTACGGGTACCCAATCTTTAAGGAACTCTATAGTAAGGTGCTCTGCTTCTGCAGTATTAATAGCTGAGGCTTTAACTCGCTCAATAAGACCCGACTGGCCATGATGAGTTTGATTCCAATCATCCATCGCGGCCAAGGCTGTATCTGACTGATGCACAGCGATCACCGGCCCTTGAGCGAGTATATTTAAATCTTTGTCGGTGATGACGGTTGCGATTTCTATGATTAAATCTGTGTCTGGATTTAATCCCGTCATTTCAAGATCTATCCAGATTAAGTTTGCAATATCCTGCGCCATGTATTGATTCCATTGTATTGTGGGTGGTGGTTAGTGTAGCATTGGCCTATGTGTTCGTCTAACTCTTACAAACTAAAGTACCCAGGCCTATGAATACCTTTACTATTATCTTCTTAATCGCAGTGCTTATTTCTTCTACGGTACAGTTTTGGTTGGCTAAACGCCAAGCCAACTATGTTGCCGCTCACCGTGCTGCGGTACCCGAGGCCTTTAAAGACAAGGTGCCGTTAGTGGCTCATCAAAAAGCTGCCGATTACTCGCAAGCTAAACTAAAGCTAGGCAATATCGATGGCGTACTGAGTATAGTGGTGCTGTTATCTTTAACCTTAGGTGGCGGCATTAATTTAGCCTTTAGCTATTGGCCTACAGTGATTGCATCGCCCTTATGGGCGGGTGTTGCTGCAACGGCGTCGATCTTTTTGTTGATGACCTTAATAGAAACACCGACTAGCCTTTATCAAACCTTTGTGATTGAAGAAAAGTTTGGCTTCAATAAAAGCAGCGTAGGCCAATTTATTAAAGATCAAGTGCTGCAATTAAGCTTAGGCGCAGTTATCGGCTTGCCTATCTTAGCGCTGATTTTATGGGTGATGGATAATGTAGGCCCGCTTTGGTGGTTATGGGCTTGGGGCATCTTGATGGGTTTTTCTTTATTAATGAGCTGGTTGTATCCTACCGTGATTGCACCATTATTTAATAAGTTCACGCCTATGGAAGACGGCTCTTTAAAGGATAGAATTCAAGGTCTGTTAACGCGCTGTGGTTTTAATAGCCAAGGCATTTTTATCATGGACGGCTCTAAGCGTTCAGGTCATGGTAACGCTTATTTTACGGGTCTTGGTAACAATAAACGCATCGTGTTCTTTGATAATTTAGTGGCTTCACTTGAAGAAGAAGAGTTAGAATCGGTGTTAGCCCATGAATTAGGGCATTTTAAATGCAAGCATGTTATTAAAATGCTGATCGCGACTTCGATCATGAGCTTATTCAGCTTTGCTGTGTTAGGTTGGCTGATTAACCAAGCTTGGTTTTATAATGGCTTAGGTGTAGAGCAAGCGTCTAATGCGGCGGCTTTGTTATTATTCATATTGGTTTCATCCAGCTTTACTTTTTTTATGCAGCCTATCAGCGCCTACTTTCAACGCAAATTTGAATTTGAAGCCGATGACTTTGCCGCTAATAACGCTAAAGCAACAAAAATGATCAGCGCATTGGTCAAGCTTTATGAAGAAAATGCCAACACCTTAACGCCTGATCCCTTATTCTCAGCCTTTCATTACAGTCATCCACCTGCGGCTATTCGTATTGCACATTTAGAAAGCAAAGCCTAATGGCTGAGTTATTAGAAGGACTGGTTATTGCCCATTTGGGTCAAGGGATTGCGGTTGAATATGATGACAAAATAATCTTATGCCAAACCCTACGGAAACTGGAGACAGTGGCCGTAGGTGATAAGGTGTTATGGAGTTTGGCTGCACCTGAACAAGGTCGTATTGAAGAAATACTTCCTAGACGTTCTGTGCTGGCACGTCCGTCTAGGAACAGCAAAGCAAGGCCTGTAGCGGTTAATCTGGATACTATTTTTGTGGTGTTTGCTGTTGAGCCGCACTGTGATTTCTTATTAATTGATCAATATCTGGTTATTTGTGAGAACAATAATATCGATGCGGCCTTAGTGCTTAACAAAACCGATTTACCACAAACGGATATTATCGAAAAAGAATTACAAGATTATATTAATTTAGGTTATCCCTTATTTAGAGTCAGTGCTAGAACGGCAACGGGCTTAGAGGAATTGAAAGCTACTTTAAAAGATCAAGTCAGCATGTTGGCAGGGCAATCAGGCGTTGGTAAATCCTCTTTAACTAATGCTATTATTCCTGATAAAGATTTAAAAACGAATACTGTTTCAGCCACCACTAAACATGGTCGCCATACTACGACAGCGGCAACACTCTATCATTTACCTGAAGGTGGAGATTTAATAGACAGCCCCGGTGTCGCTATTTTTGGCTTAGTGGGGCTATCAGAGCAACAACTCGCTTATGGTTATAGAGAATTTCAAGTGTTGATGGATCAATGTCGTTTTCATAATTGTAGGCATTTGCTAGACCAAGGTTGTGCAGTACGCTTAGCCGCTGAAAATGGTGAGATTTCTATGACGCGCTATCAACGCTTTTTAAAGCTTAGGGAAAAGATGCCTACTGTAGTGGTCTAATAAAAACAGACACCCAGATAGGTTGATATACTTAATCAATCAAAATGGGGAAATCATCATGAATAAAGAACGTCGAGTATTTGATACCACGTTTAAATTAGAAGTCGTTAAACTTATTAAAGAACAAGGCGTCA
>CAMDNJ010000027.1 GCA_945902915.1 Crenothrix polyspora
TTTATTCCGCGTGACTTGTGACTTGCTCATGCGGCACGAGGCAATATGCTCCGTTGGACTATAGGTCATCAACGTGGCAAACATATTACAAAAAAGTGGATAATGGCAGCATTAAACCTTTGGAACGGGGTTACAAACCCCGTTCCGCGTATAAACATCTATTTCTTAAGCACCTTACTACGCACTAGATTAACCATCTTCAAGGCAAAATCCAGCAATGGCTTACGTTTAACGACAATAGCATAGCCTAATAAACCTAATAACAAGCCGTCGAATAAGCGAGAAAATACCGATGGTGCTTGTTGCTGGGCGGCGATGGCAGCCGCCGCTTCTGAAGCTTTAACAGGCGCAATTTGTACCGCGACTTTAGACGGTTTAAATTCGGCTTTCAAATCTGGTAAACCTAGGCTACCCCAAGCATCATAATCTTGCCAAATGGGGTATTTACCCTGCCATAAAGACTTAGAAAAATACGGTGCCAAACTCATGCCGTGTGCAGTAGGAATACCTCTGTCATCTACAAAACCTTTGTAAACCACTAGACTAATATCGCCGCCTTCGCCATGACCATCGGTGGTAAATGCTTTTTCAACGTGATCATGAAACATCCAGATACCTTGACCAAAACTATTTAAACCATCATCCACGCCGCTCAAGGACAGATCAAGTCGTTGCGCAGGCACCATGCCATGAACATCGCGTTGTATATAAGAGCCAGGGCCATTATCCACACCATCGTAATGCGTAACAGTCGGTTTATGACCATGTATATGCATCGCTAATGATTCAGTATGACCATTTAAGACCCGCAGTTTAACTTGTTGATTTTCTTCCATGTGGATCAACGATTCCCTTAAAGTATAAGGAAAAGATCGACCATTAAGCATGAAATAATCATCGGTTGCATCGGTGGTGTCATATTCGGTATTCATGTGCTTAGCAATCAAGCGCGGATCATTGGCTGATCGCGCAACTAGCTCATGTAATTCTTTATCGGCAGATTGATAATGCAAATCGTATTCTCTGGCGTATTTATCAAGCACAGCCACAGAAGGATGACGAACTTGACCTGCGCCTACGTTTAAAGTTTGCACCCAGTTATTAGGACGATTTTCTTCAACGACGAATATACCCTGCAAACCCATAGGGATATGAGTGTGTGGCTGTACATGGCAATGATAATACATGGTGCCAGGTTGTCTAGGCTTAATCACATAGGTTTTGCTTTGGCCGGGCATGGTATCCATGTTACTGGTTTGCGCGACACCATCGTTACCCGTACCGCTATGGTCCATAAAAGGATGGTCTATGCCATGTAAATGAATAGAATGCGGTAAATAATGGGTGTTTTCTAAGATAATCCAAACCACATCATCTTGCTCAACTCGAATAACGGGAGACGGCACTCGTAACAAGGGATTGGCTTCCAACTCATATAAGCTTTTGGTCGACATGTCACGCGTTTTAGGGGCGTACACCCAAAATGTCGGCTGTATGCCTGGGGCGATATCATAGGTCGTAGTCGGATCTTTCATATCAGGCGTATGACCATTAAGCTCAACGACTTCTAGCTTAATAACAATTTTGTCCGGATCACCATCACCGTCAATATCGTCTGATACCGTTACCGCATCGGCCGCCAATTGCGTTTGCATTAAGGTATCCATAGAAATACCATTGGTGCCTTTAACAAAAGCCGCTATATCTGCTGGATTGTCTGGGTTACAAAGCTTAGATTCATGTATGGCGACACCATCTATCGATTGTGCTTTACGCCAAGCAGGATCAGTAAACTCAGAACAAACCTCTTCTACCGGCCCTATATCAACTTTGATGGTAGGAGGCAAATCAGTAGCCGCCTGACTTGCCGCGTGTATCAACAGCAGTGCAGTAGCACCGACATAGGTAATAAATTTCTTACGCATACAACTTCCTCAGAAAACATTCGATTGAGAATGAGACGCCGCCAGAGCGGATTATTTATTAATTTTTTCTATTTTAACGCAATAGTTTACTTAAGTCTTTTATGAACGTAAAAGCATCATTCGACACCTCCATATAACACCTTACAAAACCGTCTTAGCACTTTTCTTTTATATTCAAATCCGCTATGTAATCATAGTAAACTTTACCAATGCCTGCGGTTTTGAGATTATAGGCCGAAGCGACTTAGCTATAAGAGTATTCGACAATGTCGCTTTGATGCGTCAAGTTTATACGCTATGACTAAGCCTAACTATATGACTTAAACATAATCCTAAATCGTGAAAAATCAAGTTCCTCAATATTTAGTCGGTATCGACTTAGGCACCACCCACACCGTAGTCGCTTATGCCAGTACTGAAAAGTCGGCAACTGATATACAGTTATTTCATATTGAACAGCTGATCGCGCTAGGCGAAGTAGCGGCGCAACCCTTGCTGCCCTCAGTACGTTATCATCCTGCACCCGGTGAACTATCCGCTACTGATGTGGCGTTTCCTAGTTACCATCAAGACACCGAAATAGTGGGAGATACGCCCATCATTGGACTAGCCGCACGACTATTAGGCGCAAAAAGTAAAGGTCGCTTTGTGACTAGCGCTAAAAGCTGGTTATCACATCCTTCTATCGATCATAGTGCCGACATTTTACCTTGGGGCAGTGCTGATGATATTAGCAAAGTGTCGCCTATTGCTGCTAGCGCCAGTTATTTAGCGCATATTCGCACAGTTTGGGGGCATCAATTTCCAAACGCGCCCTTAGAGCAGCAAACACTGGTGATTACTGTACCGGCTTCTTTTGATGAATCGGCTAGATCATTAACGCTGGAAGCCGCCCGCATGGCAGGACTCCACCAAGTACGCTTATTAGAAGAACCGCAAGCCGTGTGTTATGACTGGCTCAAACGCAATAACAACACTATCAATCAAGCCTTAGCCCAAGTTCATTTATTACTGGTTTGCGATGTAGGTGGTGGCACCACTGATTTAACACTGATTAAAGTAGAGCCCGGCGTAGATGAGCCCAAACTAACGCGTATTGGTGTTGGTGATCATTTAATGTTGGGTGGAGACAATATCGATCTTGCCCTCGCACATTTAGCCGAACAGCGTCTAATTAATGGTGAGCAACGTTTATCTGCTGCCGATTTATCACAATTATTGGAACAATGTCGTTGCGCCAAAGAACGCTTATTGGCCGAAGATGCGCCAGAACAAATAGCCGTAACCTTACTAGGCGCAGGCTCCAAGCTTATAGGCGCTTCTCGCTCAGTCATATTAACTAAAGATGAGGTCAGAAGCATTGCCTTAGATGGCTTTTTCCCTTTATCCGGATTGGATGATCTACCTGATCGTAAGCGCAGTGGTGTTGTTGAATTTGGTCTGCCCTATGCGGCAGAACCAGCAGTCAGCAAACATATCGCCGCTTTTTTAAAACTGCATGCCGCAGCTGCCAATGACGCCTTAAAAGGTGAAGGCAGAGTACCAGACGCCTTACTACTTAACGGCGGTGTATTTCGTAGCCAACCTATTACTCAACGCCTAATACAGTTACTGAACTCTTGGAGTACCAAACCACCGGTTTTACTGGAAAATAAACATCCAGAACTTGCCGTGGCTTTTGGTGCCGTCAGTTATGCCATGGCGCGCCGTGACAAACAACTCAAAATCGGTGGGGGTAGCGCACGTAGTTACTTTTTAATTATCGATACTGACCATAGCGAAGCTCAACAAGGTATTTGTATTTTGCCCAAAGGCAGTGAAGAAGGTGAAGAAGTTATCTTAAAGGATCGGCACTTTGCGTTACGCTTAGGCATACCAGTCCGCTTTCATCTTGCCTCAATCAGCAGTGATGCCGTCTTTAAAGCCGGCGACATGACTGACATCAGTGATATATTTCATTCCTTACCGCCACTAGCGGTAGCGCTTGAAGGCGATAGCAACTCACAAGAGACTGAAGTGATCGTGCAACTAGCCGTCACGCAAACGGAAGTCGGCACGCTTAAAATACAATGTGTGGCCATCAATAATAACGAGCAACGTTGGGACGTAGAGTTTCAAATTCGTAAGCAAGGCCGGTCACGCTTACCTCAAGATACTCACTTGCCGCCCCAATTTGATGCTGCCGTTTCCACCCTACAAAGCATTTTCGGCTCCAAATCCAAAGACATAGATCCAAAAGCCGTCAAGAACCTTAGGTCTGATTTAGAAAAACAACTAGGCTGCGCACGCACAGAGTGGAATACACCCTTACTTAGAGCGCTATTTACCAGCTTACTGGAGAGCTCTAAATATCGTAGACGCTCAGAAAGCCACGAACGCGTCTGGTTAAGTCTAGCAGGATTTTGCTTACGCCCTGGCTTTGGCTATCCTTTAGATGACTGGCGTGTAGAACAACTTTGGAAAACCTACAGCCAAAACATACAGTTCGTTAATGATACCCAAAACTGGACAGAATGGTGGACACTTTGGCGACGTATTGCTGGTGGCCTATCAAGCGCAGCCCAAGAACAGCTATTTGCTGATATTGCTAAATTCATCAACCCTGCTGCTGCCAGACAAGCAGGTATTGCCAAGCTTATTAAAAATCGCGGTTATGATGATATGGTGAGACTTGCCGGTGTTTTAGAGCGCTTACCCATCGATAAAAAAATTCAACTGGGCGAATGGCTATTAAAGCGTTTACAAAAAGCCGGTGAGTCCAATCAAACATGGTGGGCGGTTGGTCGCATAGGCGCTAGACAGCCTTTTCATGGCAGCAATCATAATGTCATTCCCGCTGACAAAGTCGCAGACTGGTTAACTCAAATGCTAGCTGTTGATTGGAAAAAAATACCCCAAGCAGGCTTCGCAGCTACGTTGATTGCTCGCCTAAGTGGCGATAGAGCACGTGATATTGATGACACACTACGTCAAGACATCATCGCTAAACTCAAACTTAGCAAAGCACCCGCCTCCTGGATAGATATGCTTGAGCAGGTTAAACAACTCGATGAAAAAGAAGAGCAGTTAATTTTTGGTGAATCCCTACCGCCAGGTTTAAAGCTTATTGATTTACCTAAAGCTTAAAGAGTGCCTGACTGATGACTTAGCCATAAAAGCTAGTCGTAAGGGTAGGCCTGAATATGTATGCCTTGAAACTTTATGTAAGGATTTGTAAATCGAACTACCTAAAAGCCATGGTTTTAATGATAAGAATAACGCAATAATATCAGCTAACATTTTTAGCTTGGACTTTAATTCGCAGGATCACTTCGGCTCTTAATTGCTCTAATGGTTTTTTAAGCGCGCTGTTGTATACGAAAACGTTGCTTTTTTTGCCTAGCAATAGTGTATCTATTTTCATCAGTAAGATTTCATCATCACTTAGTTTATTCATAACGCCACCCCATTTAGACTATCAAAAAAACTATTTCAGTACGATTAGTTTGTTCTTATTACTATTTGGGTTATTGTCTATTAGGTATGCGACAGGTTGTGTCGTATTAAATTACTGTAAGAGAGATTGCCATGTCAGACCCTTTATTACTCCAATTGGAAATGCTTAAACTGATGCCTCGTGAGCGTAAAACAACGAACAGGGAATTAAAAGATTGGGTTATACCCTCACGCGCAGAACTTTGTAGTGTGATTTAGATCGCTTATCTATTTCTAGTAGATACACGAAGTAAACCTTATGGTTGGCGTTATGCCTTGAATAGGCATGCGACCGATATACCGGGGGCTAAGCTGTAGTGAGGCTTTAACGTTGATGTTACTTGAAACCAATTTGAAAACACTATTGCCCGTTGCCATTGCCGATAAATTAGTCGGTCATTTTGCCTCTGTAAAACATGCTTTCTCGGTGGAACATAATGATTCAAAACTACAAAGTTGGCTAAAGAAGGTCAAAGTATTATCGCCGGGGCAACACTTGCTGGCACCAACGATAGATCCTAGTATTCAACGCACAGTTTATAATGTTTTAATGCAAGGCTTTCAACTCGAGATGGATTACCTTCCAGTAGGAAACACAGAAGCCAAATATTATGGCTTGGTGCAATATGGCTCAGTCATCTATTTAGTGGTAACCATTAACGAGCATATACATTTACGTCTACTGGTCTTACACCGCATACAAAACGTCACTCTTAAAGAGCAGTTTTTACGCTCTATAGCGTTTTTGATCTCCAAACTTACATTGATCAAGGTGGCTTTGGTGGCATTGCACAGGCTATTAAACTTATTGCGATCTTTAAAAATGGCTCAGAACATCATTTAATTGAAACACCGTTGGCCAAAGACCAGCATATTGAGCGATTAGATCCACAAACAATTGAAGTTACCGCCGAAATATTAGATTCGCCGCAATTACAACGATGGTTGAGTAGTTTTGGTCCTGACTTAGAAGTGTTGTTTCCTGAGGTTTTGCGAATGGCTATGGCAGAGCGTCATCAGCAGGCCACTTTATACTCTATATAGAGTAAGCATTATTTGAATGCGGCATCATCATTGGTCGCTTTGTGGTTTTATGCTACTGACTGTTATATAGATTAATGTCTTATAATGAATTAAAGGTCGGGCAACGATAACGCTGTTGACCGACTTATTATAGGGCTGATTTTTTACTTAATATACTTTTGTGTAGCTGTCCCTAGTTTCTTTGAGCTCCATGGCTATTTCACGTTGTAGGCGGAAATCACGGCGAGTGTGGGCAATGTTGTAAGGTATGTTGGGGTTTTTCTCGTACTTCACGGCAGTACGAATTAATCCTATCCATTGACGATCATTATCTTCCATTTCTTTAAAGCGATTTCTAATCCGTTCTAATTCTTGATTACAATAAGTCACAAAGCCTGCGGCATAAAAGACACTGTTTTTTAAGTAGTCATTTAAGGCCGCTAAATCACCATTGATTTCGGCAACTACTTGTTCAAAATTAGTAGGTTCGGGTAGCTTTGCTTGTTCTTCAGCGGGTTTTTTAAGTGAATTAGCGACTTCAGCAGGAGGTAGGTTAGATTCTGAATTCATCGCTGCTTTAATGGCCGTTTTAACGGTTCTGCCTACTACGGGAGCAATCGCTGTTGTTTTGTTAGCCCATAAACCATAGCGTAAAAAATGCGTGACATCTTGTTTGCTCATATCTTCACCTTGATAAAAGGCTTCTAGGGTTTTAATTTCGGCTGATCTTTCATCGAGTAAGCGTTCACGTGCTTGCAAGGGTTTGGCAATAAAAGCCTCAACAGCCACTCGACCAAAACGTAAAAATAACACTTGAAAGCCATGGCGGATACGCGCTTGCTCTATGCTTTCATCAGCATTGAGTAAGGTTTTGCGTACGTCATGGGTATCCCACAATAAGGCTTGTGTTTTATGGGCAATTTGATCGATTAACACTTGTAAGGATTGGGCTAGTTGATCAGTGAGTTCGGTTTCAAATTTTTGTTGGATTTCTCTAAACAATTCCTCACGGATTTTATAATTGCCTTCGCGTGGATCAGGCATAGAAATAGTACGGCCTGCGGTATAAATACGTTTAAGCTCGTCCATTTGGCCTGTGGTCAGGTTGGAGAGTAGTCCGTCTATCTTTTCGTCATAAGCAGCGTGTAAGGTGGCGAGTTCTTGATGCTCTGCGCCGATGGCGTCGGCTTCTTTACGGCCTTGAATGCTCTCAGCATACCAAACATCAAAATCTTTTTTGATGCGTTGCCATTCACGGCCCCACCATTGATTAAACTCTTTGCCTAATAGGTCATCTTCTTCAGTTTCACCTATCTCGATATTTTCATAGAGGGGTTCTAATTTGCCTAAAATTTCAGCCGCATAGTAGCGAATATTATTAACTAAGGCATCACAGCGTTTTTGTAGGACTTCTGCGCGTTCATGATCAATATAGTAATTAACGGTATCTTTTAAGATGATAACGCCATCGGTGATGCCGAGTTTTTTTAGCTTGTTTTTGTCATCGGCGGCTTTTGAGCGGCGTAGCGTATCTTCGGAAGGTATGCCAGATTCAACCAAATGCGAGCGGGCGCAAACAGGAATCATCCTGCGTTCGGGTACGCTAGGCCAGTAGTTTCTATGTTTGATTAAGGTTTCTTTAAAATCAATAGGGTCATCTAAGGCATCGGCTTGGGTGAGTACCACAAAAATCTTGTCGGACACTTTAATATTTGGGTCTTCGGTGTCAGCAATCAGCAGTATTTCTTTTTCTGGCCCTGTAATCGAGGGTTGTTTCATTTCTTTGGCATAAATAATGGCATCGCAACCTTTAAGGCGGTCTATGGCCTGTTCTGAATGCATTTGTATGCCAGAATTAAAGCCGGGCACATCATGAAAAATAATGTCTCTGTCACTGCGTAAGCGTACAGTTTTAAGTTGTATGCGTTTGATGGCGAGTGACTGGGCTCGGTTTTTAAAAATAGCCGATTGTAGTTGTTCGTTGATTTCACTAATGTCGATAAAGGTTTGCGTATAGCCATTTTTTTGTTTGGTAAATTCATGAATGGCTTGCAGATGTTTTTCGGTGTCGTCGAAATCTTCTTGTATCTCTTTTCTTTCTTTGTCACCTAGGGTGTTATCTAGCGCAGCTTTTCTTTGTTGCTGTAGCTGAGCTATTTCTTCTTTACTGTAATATTGAATAAATAGCAGTTGATCTTGTTCGGTCTGGGCTGACCAAATCTCGGTACTGGTAAAGGTGCATCTTTCACGTGCAGAAGGCAGGATTTCTTGGCCTAACCAAGCATTGAGTAAGGCACTTTTGCCGGCTTTTTCAAGGCCAATTACTGCGACTTCAAATCGATTGGCATGTAGGCGTTCTAGTTGCCGATTTAATCGAGTATGTTCGGCGTTGAGTTTTTGCACCAACTCTGGGGCAATATCTTCGTTGGTTTTGTTACATAAGGTGACTAATTTATCAGCCAGCACAGAGGTTATTTCCAAGCGTGCAAGTTGTTGTTGACACGTTTCTAGCCAAGTAGACATAGATATTCCAGAGTTATTAGATGCTTTTTGAGCAGATTGTAGCTTAGGCTTATTTTCATGAGGCTAAGCTACAAAGTGACTTTTGTGTATCGATTAATGGCTTACGTCAACTTTAGCGCCTTTAGTTTGACCGATTTCAGTCAGCGTTTGGTTAAACCATGATGTGTCAAGATCAAAAGGTTTGCCGCCTTTGATACGTGGAAATTCAATGGCACGTAAAATACCGCCACGGTCTTCATCGTGACCTATAACACCTGATTCTCTGCGGAAAGCGCATTCCACGGCCAAATCAGCACATGATTTGATTAAACGGATGTCTTCGACATTAGAGGCTGAGGCTCTTGCGAAATATCCTGATTTTTGGATCAGGGTTTTTTCGGCACCTAGCATGTCGGCAAACTGTTCACCGAACCATTTGCCAGGATTGACGGCATCTAGTTTGACATGACCGAAAGCATCGCGGGGTACTTCTTGTCCTTTGGCTTGCATTTCGGCAACGATAGACTCAACACCCGCACCTTCAGAAACAAAGATATTGACGCAATCATATTGATCCATAACCGCACGTAAACGTGTCGCTTCGGCAGCGATGTCGATAGTCATTTCAGGTATGAATATGGCGTGAACTTCAAAGCCGTTGCGATCTAAGCCTAGTTCGGGCAACCATTCTGCTTTATCAAGTAATTTACGATATTGCTGAGCTGTCGCTGCAGTTAACCAGCCACAGCTACGTCCCATCACTTCATGGATGATAAGCATGCGTGGGTTAGCGTTGTTTTCAGCGACTACATTTGAGAAATACAGCGCGCCTTGCTCGGCAGCCGTCCAAGCACCTAGTGATTGTTTGATCGGAAAGACATCGTTATCAACTGTTTTAGGTAAGCCGATAACAGTCAGGCCGTAGTTGTTATTGGCAAGAAAGGCCGCTAAATCAGCAGCAGCGGTATTCGTGTCATCGCCACCGATGGTGTGCAGTATGTCGACGCCATCTTTAACGAGTTGATCTGCCGCCACTTTTTGAGGATCTTGGCCTTCTTGAACGAGACCGCGTTTTAGGCAGTCGTTTACATTGGTCAGTTTAACGCGACTGTTGCCGATTAATGAACCGCCAAAGCGATGTAAGAGTCCGGCCTTTTCACGTATTTCAGGTGTAACAGTATAAAAGTCGCCCAATAGCAAACCTTTGTAACCACTACGATAGCAGATGATTTCAATAGAAGGGTCGATTTCAGTATAACGTTCGATAAGGCTACCGATAGCTGAGTTTAGGCAAGGAGCCAAGCCGCCTGCAGTAAGGATGGCAACTTTTTTTGGTTTGTTCATAAGTATCGTAAGGTATGAGGTTAGATAGGACATAGTAGAGGGTGGTAAAAACGCCCCCCCATTAAATTTATCGTTCCATGCCAAGGTAAAACAACACAGACGAATTACTGTGTATTAACTTAGACTTAGGGCTAAAACGTTTGGAAATCTTACCATGAAGAACTAATTTCTGTAACTATTCATTGAGTTAAGAGTATAAGAGGCTGGCGTTTATTTTTTAAAGTAATCGTCTACGACGGCTGATACCGTTAGTTCGTTTTTAGCTAAAGGTTTGATAATGATGAAGGCATCGAATAGTATTTTTACGGCCTGCGGTAGCTTGGTAATACTTTGTCGAATTAAATCGTAAGCGCCGAATACCGCTAGAGTAAAGAATTGTTTGATTAAGGAATAATGGTTTCTGTTTAAGCCAGCCAGAATAGCTATGGATTCTAAGGCGTTACTGCCACCACATTGCAAGTATTTAAATACGGCTGTTTTAAGGAGTCCGTTAGACATCACGCCATAAAGCGCATTGGCCAATATATTAAGATTGGCATTGGCGCTCTGTCTGTCGCGATAATAGGCTTCTATTTTTTTATGTATCAAGTCAGTATTATAAAAATCAGGCATCGCTAACAAGTGCGAGCTTAATATTTGTATGTCTGAGAATACTGCCGTTAAGCCACCGCCTGTTAAGGGGTGTCGCATATTAAGGGCATCGCCTAACATGACTGCACCTTTGCGAACGATGGGTTTTGCTGCCATGTAATGGTTGGGCATGACTTTAAATCCACCGGTTTCTATGGCCTGATTATAACTGCTGCGCATGCCTTCGGGTATGAACGGTGTAACATTGGCGTCTAAATGCGCTTGTAGCAACGCTTTTCTAGGGAGTAATTCGCCTGGAAAATCAATCAATAACCTGACTTCATGACTGGAAATGGGATAGCAAATGAACGGTGTGGGGCCTGATAAAAACACGTGACCATGTTTAGGAAAAGGCATGTCGCAGTTATTTAAGATCAAACCTATAAAATAGGAGGTAACGGTTTTTTCATTGTTACTGAGGTCATCTCTAAAGTTTGAGAAAAAACCATCGCTAGTAATTGTTAAAGGCGCGTGTATGGTTTTTATTTCTGAACTAAGCTCTTCTCGGTAGCTTACGCCAATAATTTCTTGGCGATCATTTTCTAGTAGTTGTAAGGCTTTGCCGTGGATTTTCGTGACAGATTCATTAGCAAGGGCAGAGGCTCTGATTTTTTGTAAGAATTGGCCATTATGCAAGCCCATACCAATATAATGATTGGGGTAGGGAATAGTGGTTTTTTGATCGCCTTGTATTAGTGCGTAGCCATCAACGGTTTGCGCATCAAAACCTTTCAGTAAATCTAGTAGCCCCATTTGTTCTAGTGATAAAACAGCGCCCGGCTGTAATAACTCACCGACGATCCGTTTTTTTTCTTTAAAACATTGATCAATTAATGCGATTTTAATGCCTTTTGGGGCGAGATAGGCGGCAATAGTCGCTCCAGCCATGCCTGCACCAATAATGCAAATATCGTATTTTGATTTTATATTAGGCAAGTTTTGAATTCCAGTTATTACCAAGTGGATGCTTAATCATTTATGTATATTATTTTTATAGTATCTATTTAAAGCCCAGATAGGAAAAATATTTCTATAATTAGCGTAAGTTATCATGCAGTTATAATTAAACACACCGGAAATGTTTTCCTGTGCCCAGTCGCCGATGTCTGTTTGCCGGTTTAACAACAGGCTTATGCCAGATTCAATCAACTTTTTGTCTTTAAAATCAGCGGCCATTAGGGCTAATAGTGCCCAACTAGTATTGACGACTTGAGACGTTTGGGACTCAGTATAAACCATTTTGGAGCAAGATTCGAAAGTCTCGCCCCAACCACCATCAATTTTTTGTTTAGTGACTAAAAAAGCACAGGCTTTTTCGAGACTGCTTGTGATGACGTGTTCGTCATAATAAGCTTTGTTTTTGGCCTTGCTGAGTGCTTCTATGGCAAACCAGCTGGCATAGGTAAAGCATACCGCCCAGCCGCCATACCAAGAACCATCGGTCTTTTGTTGTTTTAAAATAAACTGTAAACCATCACTGATAGCCTTGCTTATTTCAGTGCTTTTAAAGGTCGGGTAAGTCTCTTGGAATTCAATTAAAGAAATGACACAGGCGGCGGTGCATTCGGTCCAAGAATAATCAATCATAATATCCGCAAACACTTCAGACGGATTAAGTTTCTCCAGCCACTTTGGGGCACGCGTTAATTCATAAGTAGCCCAGCCGCCATCAGGATTTTGATAAGACAGCAATGAAGCTATGGCTAGCTGTAGACGCGTCTCTGATATTGCAGGCTTAACGAGGCCAGAGTGATGTATCGCTAAGGTTGCACTCAGGCCTTCTGCGGTACAGTCGGCGACTGGCCAGCCATTTTCTGCAGTTGAAAAGGGCCAGCTACCAATCATGGGGTGACGAAAAAATTCGGCATGAGTAGCATGTTCTGTCTTGATTTGTGAGAGATCAATAAATTCATAGCTTTTTGCAAGCGTCTCAGGAAATAGTTTGCCTAAGTCGCTTTCAAGTAGTGCCCGGCTTGCAAAAGCAGTGTCCCAAAGTTGGGAGCCGTTATAGCCATTCATTTTCATGCCGTCTTCGGCTACCCATAAATAATCATACCAACGCGCTACGTGCTTTTTGAACTGCGCAGAGTCTTTACCGTAGGCATGCCAGATGCAAATAGAATTAATGGCTTTGTTGACAGGGCCTATATTGATGTAATCGGTTTGCGCATCTTCGGCATTCAGATATTTTAAGATATAGTTTGTAGCTTTATTTCTTAACCAGCTATTTGCAAAGCTTTCATAATAATTGGTGAAGAAGTTCATCCACTTTAAAACGGGGGAGAGCGTGGTATAGCAATCTTTTTCGCAAACGCTATTTCGATGCTTAGCCCAGTCTATGCTTGCGAAATCCTCGCTATAGAGTTCTTTTCTTAGCGATAAGATTAAATCATTTTCGGGGGCTTTAATCCTATGTGCATAACAATAAGCCATCGGCAAATAAACCATGCGACTGTGGCACCAGTAACGTGAGGGGTGTATGGGCAACCATTTCGGAAATAACCACATTTCAGGAAATAAGCTATTAAAGCCTTGCCAGTCATAGCAGTTTAAAATCGCTAGATAAAACTTACCCCAAGACGGTATGCCAATGGCGCCGCCGTTGTCTTTGATCCACGCTCTGGCTTTGGCCATACGCTCATCATCTGGATTGACGCCTAATAAACGCAAGGACACATATTGCATAACGGTGCCGAACATCGTCGACTCGCCTTCAATGTGCATGCCCCAGCCCGCATCTTGGTTTTGATGATTGAATAAATATAGCTTCATCATTTCACTATGCGCCTTAGGAAAGGGCGTGTCAGAGATATAAGCTGCGATGAGTAAGCCGGGCAATAAAAATAATGGCCCGCCGTAATCGCCGGGCCAGTGGCCGTCATCACTTTGCAAACAGCTATAGTAATTGATGGCTTTGACTAATGCCTCGGTGAGGATTTGATCGCTTTGATGCTCTGCTTGCGGGATTACGCCGGAAAATGCCTTGAACTTCTGGTTAACGGCGGCGTGCCTGTAAACTTGATCGCCTGAATTAGGGTTGTTTGTTTTATTAAATTGAAAGTCTTGTGCTAGCTGCGCTATTTCTTCATCAGAAATGTTATTGGCATTTTTTAGATGTTGGTCTATATCCTGTGAATCTGACTTGAATGACCAGATGTGTCGACCTTTGTCGGTGAATAATTGCCAGTTTTTCCAAGAAGATTTCATAGACAGGATAGTGTTGTGGTTGTGTTAGTGGTGGTTGTTTTGGATAGCGTCGCTGTTTACGTTTGAGAGCAGACGAAAGGCGAAGGGCGAAAATTAAGTATAGCCCGGTGGGCAAACGATAAAGCTGTTTACCCAGCCTACACGTCTCAGCTTCAGCTCAGCTTTTTAAAACAGCTGAAGCTGTTTTACTCCAAACATTCAGAATACTTGTGTATAACGATGAGAGCTTTGCGTGGAAACGATGTGTAAATGCTCAACTAAATATCGCGATACTGACCATAGCAAAAAAACCTTTAAGTTTTTTCAACAAACTAGGCGGCTTACGCAGGCGTTCGTGACCGGGTAATAATTGCCCTTTAGCGAGCTTGCCTATTTTTGTTTTTACTGCTGGGTCTAGCTTGCCATCGGCGGCCAATTCAAAAAACAAAGCCTTGACGTTGCCTAAGTCAAAGAAGTCCCGTTGCCATTCCCATTTGTAATCGCCACCATAGCGAAACCACGAACCACCGATGCCAGCAACTTCATAGTGACTACCGTCTTCTCGTAATGCCGGTGATATTTGCGTCCACAGGCCGATCACTTCGCCCTGTTTTTCATCAATTAATATACGGTGATACGGATAACGCCAGGCTTCAAAGCCTTCCATTTGTACGCCTAAGGCCCATTCTTCTATTTCTTTACGGCTACGGGCTACAAACTCTTCATTAGGGCCGATATTCCAGCGATATTCTGCATTATCGGTATACATAGCGCCTAAATATTTAGGCCAATTGCCTTCTTTTTCAGCATCGCGATTCGCCTGTAACCAGCGCTCAACCATGTCTTCTAATTCTGCTCGGGGATATGCGGCCATAAGTTACCTCTGTTTAGTTCAGTTCGATTTTAAGTGCTTTGCTAGGACAATATTTTTCAGCTTGATGAGCTTTAGCTAGCAAGTCTAAGGAGGGGTGTTCTTGTAATAAAGTGACATTACCCGCTTCGTCTACGTGGAAAAGTTCGGGCGCTTCAGTCATGCAGGTTGCATGGCCTTGGCAAAGTTCTCTATCTAAGTGGATTTGAAAGCTAGGTGTTGATGATGAACCGGTCTTTGCGATATTTTGCGTAGTATCGGTAGTCGTGTTTTTAATATCTGTACGCTTGATATAGCGAACTTTGCAAGGCGACAGAGGTTGTACGACCATTTGTGTAAAGTCATCTTGGTAGTAATCTTTTTCATCGATCAATTCAAAAGTATAGCGACGTAATAATATGCTAAAAATGGCCTTGAGCTGCAGCATAGCAAAGGCATTGCCGGAACATTTGTGTTTGCCGCCGCCAAATGCGATCCAGCTAAAAGGCTGTGCATCTTCTTGGCGATCTTCTAGGTAGCGATCAGGATCAAACTTTTCTGGCTCAGGGAAAATCTCGGCAATTCGATGCGATACACGCGGTGAAGCGCACACATATTTTCCGGCTTTGACGGTGTAGCCTTTAAAGTGGAAATCCTTCATGACTTTGCGGATTAAGAATATTAAAGGTGGATGTAAGCGTAATACTTCTTTGATAACATTTTCTAGGATGGGTATTTCACGTAACGATTGAAAGGTTACCTCGCCATCGACACCGAAGTGTTGGTCCAATTCTTTTAATACGCGCTTTAGATGCTCTGGGCGTTTAGCTAATTCTAATAAAGTCCAAGCGGCTGTGCCGGCCGTTGTGTGATGGCCTGCGAATATCGTACCTATTAACATGCCGGTTATTTCATGAGCCGATAAGGGCGTGCCATCGTCATAACTGGCATCGATCAACAATTGAAAAGCATCTTCACTTTTCTCTGATTTTTGGGCTCTTTTGGCAATAATGTCGGTGACGAGTGATTGCAATTTAACTCGGGCTCTATCGCGTCTTCTAAATACAGGTAAGGGCAGGTAAGGAAACACAAAAGCCAGTGGGTTGACGCCTTTTTCGAGATCGTGATAGATTTTGGCAAACTCATCATTCAGTTCGTAACGGAATTCATCGCCCAGCAAACAGTGGCTGGAGGTATAAATAGTGAGTTCTTTCATAAACTTAAGTAAATCAATTTCGCCGCTATCTCCCCAATTAGCAATCATTTCTTCAACTTCTTGGACGATCACTTGCGCATAGCCACGCATCGGCTTGTCGCGCAACACCGGCATCAGCATTTTAAGTTGCTGGTCTTTTTTATGCGGAGGCGCATCAAAGACCACACCTTTACCGAAGATAGGCGTCATGATTTTATAAGCTTGGCTTTGGTCCAGTTGCGCATCTGGCGCGCGAAAAAAGGCTTCATTGGCTTCAGGGCCGGTCATTAGCACCATTTTTTGATGGAACATACGAAACTCACCAATTTCTCCCAGTATATTTCTAAGCTGCATCATATACTCGAAGGGGTTTTTCCCAAAGGCGAGCATATGACCCAATAAGGGTAAAGCTCCAGGCATTTTGGGGGGTGCTAGCTCTGCGGGTTTAGTTTTTTTTGTATTCGTTGTGGTCATAAGTCAGTCTGAATGGTGAATATTTAGGTCATCATCTCCAGTTTTTTTTGGAGTATAAGTGATTAAATATTAATGAGGGATGCCAAGCAGTTGCTGATTTTACGCTGTGCTTGGTTAATGCACAAAAAATTATCATAGAAGCTTATTTTCAGGCTAATTTCACGACTAATTTGTGTTATCCTACGCGGCTAAATTTTGTTCAATCATTTCTCATATTACTTTATGCGAACTCGCGTTAAGATTTGCGGCTTTACCCGTGTTAAAGAAGCTGTTGATGCCGCTCATTTAGGTGTAGATGCGATAGGCTTAGTCTTTTATGCGCCTAGTTCAAGAAATGTTGAAATTGAGCAGGCCATCAAGATAGTGGCTGCACTGCCTGCGTTTACGTCGGTGGTGGCATTATTTGTTGATGAGCAAGAGGCGCGCATACGAGAAGTATTGGCGCGGGTTGCTATAGATTGTCTTCAATTTCATGGTGATGAGGCTCCAGAGGCTTGCAGAATTTATGGCAAGCGTTATATTAAGGCGGTCAGCATGAAAAAAGGTACAGATATTGCGGCATTAGCGAAGCAGTATCATGATGCCTCGGGTTTATTGCTAGACGCTTATCATCCTGATGAAAAAGGTGGTACCGGCAGTCAATTTGATTGGGCATTAATTCCATCATCATGTACCTTGCCGATCATCCTTGCTGGTGGGCTAGAGGCCTCGAATGCTGTGCAGGCTATACAAATGGTAAAACCTTACGCGCTGGATGTCAGTAGCGGAGTAGAAGTAAAAAAAGGCATTAAAGACTCGCTTAAAATGGCGGCATTTATAAAACAAGTTAATGAAGGTAATAGAATAATAACATGACCGAAAAATATAATATGCCCGATGAGCGGGGACATTTTGGCCCTTACGGGGGAATCTTTGTTGCAGAAACATTAATTCCAGCTGTTCAAGAACTTAATGCTGCCTATCAGCGATACATGCATGACCCTGAATTTATAGCGGAAATGGATGCAGATTTACAGCATTATGTGGGTCGACCTTCACCGCTCTATCATGCTGAACGTTGGAGCAATGAATTAGGTGGTGCGCAAATTTATTTAAAGCGTGAAGACTTAAATCATACCGGTTCACATAAAATCAACAATACCGTAGGTCAAGCCTTATTAGCTAAACGCATGGGTAAAACGCGTATTATTGCTGAAACCGGTGCTGGCCAACATGGTGTTGCAACTGCGACCGTGGCGGCCAGATTGGGTTTGGAATGTGTGGTCTATATGGGTTCTGTGGACGTAGCCAGACAATCATTAAATGTCTATCGTATGAAGTTACTGGGCGCCACCGTGATTGCGGTTGAGTCGGGCTCTAAAACTTTAAAAGATGCTTTAAATGAAGCGCTCAGAGATTGGGTGACCAATGTCGACAATACCTTTTATATTATCGGTACAGTAGCTGGTCCTCATCCTTATCCAGCGATGGTGCGTGATTTTCAAGCCATTATTGGTCGTGAAGCTAGGCAACAATGCTTGGAGCAAACAGGACGCTTGCCCGATGCTTTGGTGGCGTGTGTAGGTGGTGGCTCTAATGCCATTGGTTTGTTTCATCCTTTTATTAATGATGCCTCAGTTAAAATGTATGGCGTTGAAGCTGCCGGCGATGGTGTTGAAACCGGTCGTCATTCTGCTCCTTTGAGTGCCGGTCGCCCAGGTGTTTTACACGGCAATCGAACTTATTTGATGTCTGATGATGATGGTGAAATTATCGAAACTCACTCTATATCCGCTGGCTTAGATTATCCAGGCGTAGGCCCTGAGCATGCTTGGCTGAAAGATACCGGCCGAGCGCAATATCCTAATATTACCGATAATGAAGCCTTGGAAGGCTTTCATGCCTTAACGCTGATGGAAGGCATTATTCCGGCCTTGGAATCGAGTCATGCCATGGCTTATACGATGAAATTAGCACCTACAATGCGTAAAGACCAAATTATTATTATTAACTTGTCCGGGCGTGGCGATAAAGATATGCAAACTATGGCTAAACGTGAAGGAATTGAGTTATGAGTCGATTAGCCGCTACTTTTGAAGCACTTGCTAAAACGGGCCGCAAGGCGTTAATCCCTTTTATTACCGCAGGTGACCCGCATCCTAACTTTACCGTAGCGATGATGCATGCCATGGTTGAGGCTGGCGTTGATGTTATTGAATTAGGCGTACCTTTTTCTGATCCTGTAGCTGATGGCCCCGTTATTCAACGCGCCAGTGAGCGTGCTTTGGCTCATAAAATGAGTTTAAAACGCACCATGGATATTGCCAGCGAATTTCGACAAACCAACCAACAAACGCCGGTTGTGTTGATGGGGTATTTAAACCCCATCGAAGCTATGAGCTATGAAGGTTTTGCCAATGCTGCACAACGTGCCGATATCGATGGCGTATTAACCGTTGATTTGCCGCCTGAAGAAGCTAAAGAATGCTGTGATTTATTAAAGGCGCGAGGTATCGATACTATTTTTCTATTAGCGCCTAATAGTAGTGATGAGCGTATTAAAAAAATGGACGAAGTGGGTAGTGGCTATCTTTATTATGTATCGCTTAAAGGTGTTACCGGTGCTGGTCATTTAAATAGTGTCGACGTTGAAAATAAATTACAACAAATCAAGCAGCATACCCGTTTGCCAGTAGCGATAGGCTTTGGTGTAAAAGATGCAGAAACAGCAAAAACGATCGGTAATATTGGTGATGGTGTGGTTGTCGGCAGTGCTTTGATTAGTAAAATCGAAGCCCATTTAGATCAGCCAGAGCTTGCTAAAAATGAAATTGTTGCGTTATTAACCGCTATGCGCCTAGCATTAGATAGCCTTTCAGCGTTATAAAACATCTCGGAGCCTATAATGAGCTGGTTTGAAATATTACTCCCAAAAACAATTAGAACAGAAGGTTCTAATAAAAAAGGCACAGTGCCCGAAGGCTTATGGACTAAATGTCCTAGTTGTAACGCTATTCTTTATAACACTGAGCTGGAAAGAAATTTCAGTGTTTGTCCAAAATGCGAACATCATTTACGTATTTCAGCTAGAGCACGCATCAATATGTTTCTGGATGAAGAAGGTCGTGAAGAAATCGGAAAAAATATTAAACCGGTCGATCCTTTAAAATTTAAAGATACTAAGAAATATAAAGAACGTATTGCTTTGGCACAAAAACAAACTAAAGAGCATGATGCTTTAGTTGTTATGAAGGGCAGTCTTAAAGGTAGTGATATTGTCGTTGCGGCTTTTGATTTTAAGTTCATGGGCGGATCTATGGGTTCTGTGGTCGGTGAGCGTTTTGTTCGCGGCGTTAATAAGAGCGTTGAATTAGGCATACCTTTTATTGTCTTTACCGCCAGTGGCGGCGCCAGAATGCAAGAATCCTTATTTTCCTTGTTTCAAATGTCGAAAACGAGTGCTGCATTAACTCGATTGTCTGAAGCTGGAATTCCTTATATTTCATTCATGACAGACCCAACTATGGGTGGAGTTTCTGCCAGTTTAGCGATGCTAGGTGATATTAATGTCGCCGAACCTAATGCTTTAATTGGTTTTGCAGGCCCTAGAGTCATTGAACAGACCGTACGTGAAAAATTACCTGAAGGCTTTCAGCGTAGCGAATTTCTACAAGAGCATGGCGCCATTGATATGATTATCGATCGACGTGAAATGTGCGCTAAAATAGCCAGTATTTTGAGCTTACTCATGGCTAGCAGAGCAGCAGTAACAAAGGGTTCAATAGCGCCTACTTTAATTGCCGCAGAAACTGATGTTGATGTCGAAACACTAGGCGTAGCTCCAGTTGATCAGGAATAATTCAGTAATCGTTTTATGATGAACTTTGATTCGTTAAAGGGTTGGCTAGATTGGCAGGAAAGCTTACATCCTTTAGCGATAGACTTAGGGTTAGTTCGAGCTGCCCGTGTGCATCAGGCTCTTAACCCCGATGGCATTAAACCACTAACCATTACTGTTGCTGGCACTAATGGTAAAGGCTCTTGTGTCGCTTATCTTGAGAATATATACAGAGCGCAAGGCTATCGGGTAGGTTCTTATTCCTCGCCACATATCCTTAAATATAACGAAAGGATAAAAATAAACGGCGAGCCCGTATCCGATCAGTTAATTTGCGACGCTTTTACGAGAATAGAAACGGCCAGAAGCGATACCTCTTTAAGCTATTTTGAGTTTGGTACCTTGGCCGCGCTGGACATATTTCGACGCTCAGAATTAGATATACAATTGCTTGAGGTCGGATTAGGTGGTCGTCTGGATGCTGTTAATATCATTGATCCCGATATCGCCTTGATCAGCAGTATTGGTATTGATCATGTGGATTGGTTAGGTGCAACCCGTAGTAGTATCGGCCAAGAAAAGGCGGGTATTTTTCGAGCCCATACGCCAGCCATTATCGGCGACTGCGAGCCGCCCTTATCTTTGGTGCAATGTGCTATTGATAAAAAGGCTCAGCTATTTTGCATCAACAAAGACTTTCATTACCAAAAACAAGCAACTACTTGGGATTGGTATTCTGAAAATACACATATTAGTGACCTTCCTGAGCCCGGTTTAAAAGGTGAGCATCAATATCGGAATGCTTCATCGGCAATTTTAGCCGTGGAATTATTGGCAAATAAACTGCCGGTTAGTCATGAATCAATACGAATCGGTTTAAAGAACAGTCAATTACTCGGTCGATTTCAATTAATTAATGATAAAATTCCTACTTTATTAGACGTAGGCCATAATCCTGAAGCCGTTAAAACATTACTTGATTATTTACTCATGACCTTTCCGGGTAAAAGAATACATGCTGTTTTTTCAATGATGAAGGATAAGGATATAGCGTCCGTGCTTGAAATCATGAATCCTGTGGTCCACGACTGGTTTTTTGCACCATTAAAAAATCCAAGAGCAGCAACGGAAACGATGATGCGTGACATTTTTTCACGTAGCTCGGTTAAGCAGGTGTCTTTCGGCTATACTGACTTTACCCAAGCATTTAATGCCGCTAAAAACCAAGCGCAACAAGATGATTTGTTGCTAGTTTTTGGGTCTTTCTTTTTAATATCTGATTGTTTGAATGAATTTGAAAAAAGTGAGTTGAAAAAATGAATCAAGAATTAAAACAACGTTTAATTGGTGCCATAGTGGTGACCTCGCTTGCGGCTATCTTTATTCCTATGATATTTGATGATCCTATCGATAACAGTGGTCAGACGGTCAGCGAATTAGCCATCCCCAAAACACCGATTGATACAGGTGAAGAATCGGCTAATAAATTACCTAGCAATGCCGCTCAAGTTTTAAATAAGCTAGACTCTGACTCAGATTTTGAAACTAGCCCCAATATTAAGGAAGAGTCAGACCTTGCTGCCAATAATACACAAGCCTTCGATGAGCCTGTAGAGGATGGTCCTGCAATGGAGTCTGAAGCAGCGGCAGTTAATACACCTAGGCAAGATTATCCAGTTTCCTCATTAAATAACACTATAAACAAACCCATAAAAACCATAAAGAAAACGGAAAGTTTAATACCTAAACAGCTTACGCCTGTACCAACATTAGCCATTGAAAGTACTAATAAACCAGCAAAAGCTAGTTCAGAATTAAAACGCTGGTATCTTCAGGCAGGCACTTTTGGTAAGAAAGAAAATGCCTTGTCTTTGATAGAGACTCTACATAAACAAGGATTACCAGCCACACTAGAACCGATTAATGGCGCAGCAAACACAACTTTATATCGTATCAAAGTAGGACCTACCCTTGATAAAAAACGCGCCTCGGAAATGAAAGCAAAATTAGATGCTCAAAAAATACAGTCTCTTTTGATGTCTGAATAATAGTTGATTGATCTATAGCAGCATTATCTAAATTAAAGTGATTAACATACAAAGTTTGTTATGGATAGATTTTGTCATTATTGGCTTAATGGCAATTTCATTTATAAGAGGCTTTTTACGAGGCTTTAGAACAGAAGTATTTTCTTTGGTGTTCTGGTTATTAGCTATTGCAATTGGCTTTGCCTTTTGCCATGAATTTTCGATTTATTTTGATGCTCTAATAAAGTTGCCCATAGCGAAGACAGCGGCAGCTTTTGTTTCTTTACTATCCATGACCATAATAGTCGGCATTATCATCAGGCTATTATTAGGGGTCGTCATAAAAAAACCTCAATTAACGTTTATTGATCGTCTGTCTGGCATGATAGTGGGATTAATAAACGGTATGATGGTTGTTGTAATAGCCATTTTGTTGGCAGGACTCACAAATTTACCTAAAGAACTTTGGTGGACGCAATCCAAAATGTTACCTACTTTTCAATTATCCGCAATTTGGTTGCGAGATAATATCCCATCCGAACTCACCCATAATGTTCATTATCCTAAATATGGTGAATGATTTACAAGATAGCTGATATCTACTCAACGTTTATTTTACAACACGGGCTAACAACCTAACGGTGCAGAGTGTCGGCATCAACATAATTCCCTATCCCAATCATAACTAACAGGTAATAAATAATGTGCGGTATTGCTGCTATCGTTTCTCATCAAGCTGTTAATCAAGAGCTCTACGATGCTTTGACAGTCTTGCAACACCGAGGCCAAGATGCCGCCGGCATTGTCACTTGTGAACGCGGACGATTACACCTACGTAAAGACAATGGTTTAACTCGTGATGTTTTTACCGATGACCAAATGTTTAAATTAAAAGGCAATATGGGCATAGCCCATGTTCGCTATCCAACAGCTGGTTGCACGAGTTCTGCTGAAGCTCAACCGTTTTATGTAAACTCGCCTTTTGGACTGACTTTAGCGCATAACGGTAATTTAACGAATACTGAAGAATTAAAACAAGCTTTGTTTTTAGAGGATCAGCGCCATATTAATACCGACTCTGATTCAGAAGTGTTGTTAAATGTCTTCGCTCATGAATTACAAAGCTTAGGTAAGCTCGATTTAAGTGTCGACGATATATTTCAAGCAGTATCGGGTGTGCATCGTCGTTGTCGAGGTGCATACGCGGTTGTGATTATGATTGCTGGTGTCGGTATTTTAGGTTTTCGTGATCCACACGGTATTAGACCTATTGTATTTGGCGAAAGAAAATCAGAACACGGTTCTGAATTTATGATCGCCTCTGAAAGTGTTGCCTTGGATGTCTTGGGTTTTGAGTTAGTTAGAGATATAGCCCCAGGCGAAGCGGTATTTATTGAGGAATCCGGAATATTACATGCTCAACAATGCGCTGAAAGTACAGATCATTGCCCCTGTATTTTTGAATATGTTTATTTTGCTAGACCTGATTCAATTATTGATCGTATATCAGTCTATAAAGCGCGTTTACGTATGGGCGAGAAATTAGCTAAAAAGGTACAGCGAGAGTGGCTAGATCATGATATTGATGTGGTTATTCCCATACCTGATACCAGCAGAACCGCTGCTTTGCAGATGGCAAATATACTGGGTGTTAAGTACCGCGAAGGCTTCATTAAAAACCGTTATATCGGTAGAACCTTTATAATGCCCGGTCAAAAAATGCGTGAAAAATCAGTTAAGCAAAAGCTCAATGCTATCAGTTTAGAATTTGATGGCAAAAACGTCTTATTGGTTGATGATTCTATTGTTAGGGGCACAACCTCTGAGCAGATCATTCAAATGGCGCGAGATGCTGGTGCTAAAAAAGTGTATTTTGCTTCTGCTGCTCCTCCCGTAAGATATCCAAATGTGTATGGCATAGACATGCCGGCGGCTCATGAGTTAATCGCTCATAATCGCACTGAGGAGGAAGTTTGCGTGGCTATTGGAGCTGATAAAGTCATTTATCAAGATTTAAATGATCTCATTGATGCTGTGCGTAAAGGCAATCAAAATATCGAACATTTCGACACTTCTTGTTTCAGCAAAGAGTATATTACCGGTGACATTGACGATGCTTATTTAGCGCGTACAGAAGCTTTAAGAAACGATGGCGCTCAAGCAGAAAGAAATTCAGAAAGTTTTATTATCGAAATGCAAAATAACGATTAGTTTTCTAAAATATTTTATCGATAATAAATCTCTACAGAGACATCTAAGGATTTGTTGTCTCATAAGTTACAAACTTACAGACAACCTTATTCACTAACAAGCAGCTAAACCATGTCAGACATAAACTGGAACGATTACTCTCTTGAAACTCAAGCAATAAGAGCAGGGCATAAACGAACTCATGAAGATGAGCACAGCATACCCATTTTCACCACGTCTAGTTATGTCTTCAAAAGTGCAGAAGAAGCCTCACTTCGCTTTACGGGGCAAATACCCGGTAATATTTATTCTCGCTTCACTAATCCTACCGTCAATGCTTTTCAAGAAAGACTGGCGCTGATGGAGAAGGGCGAGCGCTGCTTAGCGTTTTCCTCAGGTATGGCTGCGATTATGGCAGTGGGTATGGGCTTACTCAAAACAGGCGATCATATCGTTTGTTCGCGCAGTGTTTTTGGTAATACGGTCATCATGTTCCAAAATTATTTCAGTAAGTTTGGTATTGAAACTGATTTTGTCGATTTAATCGATACGGCGGCTTGGGAAGCTGCGATTAAGCCGAATACGCGTTTTTTATTCCTAGAAACACCATCGAATCCCTTAACTGAAATTGCCGACATTTCGCAACTGGCCGATATCGCTCATGCCCATGATTGCTTGCTGATTGTTGATAATTGCTTTTGTACCCCAGTATTACAAAGACCCTTTGAATTAGGTGCTGATATCGTCATTCATTCGGCGACTAAATATATAGACGGCCAAGGTCGCTGCGTGGGCGGTGCCGTTATCGCCAGTGATGACATCATAGAAAAATATATTTACCCTTATTTGCGTACCGGCGGTGCTACGATGAGTCCTTTTAATGCCTGGATATTTTTATCAGGCTTAGAAACCTTGGCGGTTAGGATGAAAGCGCATTGTGATAATGCCTTTGAGTTGGCGCTATGGTTAGAGCAACAGCCTAGCGTTGCTAAAGTTCATTACCCTGGATTAGCCTCGCACGCCCAGCATGAACTCGCTAAGCGCCAACAAAGCCATTTCGGTGGCATCGTTAGCTTTGAGTTAGTGGGTGGCAAGGAACAAGCTTGGCAAGTTATAGACGCGACTCAAATGATCTCAATTACCGCA
>CAMDNJ010000028.1 GCA_945902915.1 Crenothrix polyspora
CAAATACATAATACTTATACTCGGCTGTTTTTACTCAACAGTGTTGCCGTAATTGTTATTACTGGCTATCTTGCAATTCTCGATATAAATCAACATACGACTTAACCATACGATCAGCTGTAAAATATTTCTTATATCGCAACTCAGCCTGTTGCCCCATATAGGCAGACTGTTTTGGGTGCTCCCACATAAAGGTCATGGCTTGTCTTAGTGCCAGTGGGTCACTAGGTGGGACTACCAAGCCAGTTTCATCGGCAATATTAATATACGTAGTCCCCGTACCAATTTCACTAGATATCATTGGTTTCCCATACATCGCGCCTTCAAGCAAAGAAACACCAAAAGCCTCTGAGCGCAAATGTGAAGGAAAGACCACAGCATAACTTAAGGTTAACAATGCGACTTTATCTTCATCCGACTGAAAACCTAAAAAATGAATATTACTCAAGCCTAATTGTGCGGCTTGTGCTTTCAATTCAGTTTCAATCGGGCCTGCCCCTACTATTACAATCGGGTAATCGGTACCTCTAGCGGCTTCAAGTAGAATATGCAGACCTTTATAATAGCGAATCAGCCCTACAAACAAAAAGAACTTGGCCCCTACTTTTTCTCTCCAGAACTCTAATCGTTCAGGATCTACATCTGGATAGGTTGATTTATCTAGCCCTATTGGAATAACCTTAACGCTATCTTTAAACTTAGCGAGCACTGTACTGGTCGCCACATAATTGGGCGATGTGGCCACTATGCGACTCATACTACCCAGAAACTTACCTTTTAGTGGTCGATAAAGCTTATTTAAATGGACTTGACGAATAATATCAGAATGATAGGTGACGACTGTCGGCTTAGTAACGCGGGTTACAAAATGCACGACATCCATAAACGGCCACGGAAAGTGGTAATGAATAATATCGGCTTGTTTAACCAATTGGTAAAACCGCCAAAAGGCTGAAATAGAAAAGCCTGTTGAAGCAATCTGAAAATCTAAGCGTGCACGATGCGCCAAATAACCATCTATTTCTATCGTTGCAGGGGTTTTATTGGCTGTCAGTGACAGCACATCAACCTTAAGCCCTAACTTAACGCAGCCTCTGGCAATTTGATTGATAACCTGTTCAATGCCACCCATGGTATCCGGAAACGAGGTTCTATAAAAATGCAAGATTCTGAGTGGCTTTTGATTCAAGCAAGCACCTCTTTATAGACCGCAGCCGTCTCAGTTGCACAGCGCTGCCATCTGAATTTTTCAGCTTGCAGCAAACCTTTCTTTACTGCTAACTCGCGCCAGTTTTCGTCTTGCAATGCCCTGTTAATCAACTCAGTTAAGCCCTCGACATCCTGTGGATCGCATAGGGCAGCCGCCTCGCCCGTCACTTCGGGCAAGGTCGAAGCATTGGAACAGACTACTGGAATACCGCTAGCCATGGCTTCAAGCACTGGCAAACCAAAGCCTTCATATAAAGAGGGAAATACAAATACACGCGCACCGGCATAAAGTAAGGGCAGCTCAGCCGCTTCAACAAAACCTAAATAATGCGCCCAACCTTCTGAAACGGCGGCCTCAATACGGACATGCAAGTGCTCGCTACGCCAACCCTGATAACCTATCAATATTAAAGGCCATTGTTGCCTAACTGTTTGTGGTAACAGCGCATAGGCATCTAATAAAACATCTAAATTTTTACGCGGCTCTATGGTACCTACATATAAACTATAGCCCTGATAGCTTAAGCCATGCTTGGTTAATACCGGCTTTATCTCTTCTAAACTTCTGGGTCTAAAATCATCTGAACACGCTAAAGGCACTGCACGTATTTTATCTAAAGGCCAATTAAAATAAGCCGCCACTTCTTGGCGTGTCGTTTCTGTATCGGTAATCAGCATGTTTGCCCGTTTTAAGGTAGCAGCAATTTCCCTACGCATATATTTAACACGCTCAGGTGGATGACAATGCGCCCACGTAAATATTGATAAATCATGAAACGTGCATACCGATGGCCCAGCAAATGGAGGTAAATAAAAATTAGGCCCATGAAAAACATGATCCGCATAGCCACTTATAACTTGCTGCTTTAACAGGGGTGAAACCAAACTATAAAGCCCTCGTGTTACTGTATTTTTAAGAACCGTTTGACGTAATTTATTTGAAGATAGGGTGTTAGGCACTGCAACTTGCAGAGGATCTGGGAGTGACCTAAAGCGATAAGTCGATAAAAACTTTAACTCTTCTATCTCAGCAATTTCTTTTAAGTGCTTTGCTAACTCATAGGTATATCGACCGATGCCCGTCAAAGGAAAACGAATAGGATCAATTGATAAAATTACTTTCATAAGATATAAAAACAGTAGCTTGTTGAATCTATCCGACCGAAGCCTGAATTTTATAGGATGCGCAGAGGAACGAAGTGCATTATTGTGCGTTCGCTACTAATTGATGCGCCTCCTTCGTCGGCACATCCTATATTATAAAGCGGGCGTCTAAATCCACTTTGAATTTTTTACATCCCAACCGAGTTTCGATTAATTAAATGGTTTATTCGCGTCCAACAACGACATTATAGCCATTGCTTTTCAATAAGGCATGCTGCCTAGCTTGATCAAGATCATAAGCGACCATTTCTATTATCATTTCATCTAAAGTGATTTTGGGAGTCCAACCTAACTTCTCTTTCGCTTTAGCAGGGTTACCCAACAAGGTTTCTACTTCGGTGGGTCGAAAATAGCGTGGATCAATTTTAACGATGACATCACCTACTTTAAGCCCAGGGGCCTTGTCGCCAGTAATAGCAGCTACCCGACCTATTTCGTCTACGGCCTCGCCTTCCCAAGCCAGTTCAACACCCAATTGTGCAACCGCTTTATTGATAAAGTCACGAACACTATATTGAACACCGGTGGCTATGACGAAATCATCAGGAGTTTCTTGTTGTAACATCAACCATTGCATTTCCACATAATCTTTAGCATGTCCCCAGTCGCGCAAAGCATCAATATTACCCATGAACAAACAGTCTTCAAGACCTTGAGCTATATTAGCCAAACCACGGGTGATTTTACGAGTGACAAAGGTTTCGCCTCGGCGAGGTGATTCATGATTAAACAAAATACCATTGCAGGCATAAAGACCATAGGCTTCACGGTAGTTAACGGTAATCCAATAAGCATAAAGCTTGGCTACCGCATAAGGTGAGCGTGGATAAAACGGCGTCGTTTCTGTTTGTGGCGTTTCTTGTACTAAGCCATACAATTCAGAAGTACTGGCTTGATAAAAGCGAGTTTTTTTCTCTAAACCTAAGAAGCGTATGCCTTCTAAAAGACGCAACGCACCGGTAGCATCGACATCCACGGTATATTCAGGCGTTTCAAAGCTGACAGCCACATGCGATTGTGCGCCTAAGTTATAAACTTCATCAGGCTGCACTTCTTGCAATATACGATTAATATTAGAAGTATCGGTTAAGTCACCGTAATGTAACTTAAGCTTGGCATTAGGTACGTGATGGTCTTGGTAAATATGATCGATACGTTGGGTATTAAATGAAGATGCACGGCGCTTAATACCATGTACTTCGTATCCTTTAGCCAACAAGAATTCAGCTAAATAAGATCCATCTTGTCCGGTGATGCCGGTTATCAGTGCAACTTTAGTCGTCATAATATGAGTTTTTATATCTAAAACTTAAATTTAATTGATTGTTGGAGCTTAAAACCAGCTTGCAATAGCTGGATTATAAGTACTGGTAATATCACAATATAATTTCAGGGTGATTAAAACCCTACCAAACAAGACCACAAATCTTGGTTGAATACAACCAAATTTAACATAATTAAAGCACACCAAACTGGCTCAAATAACCTATTTAATTAGCTTTATTAAAGCTTTGCATTATATTAGGCTTAAAACGAAATTCATATACGTAGTAATACCTACAAGCCATCCTCAATTAACGCTCCAAAGCCCCCAATTGAGTACAGCGAACTTTTACTATAATTGAAGAAAAATAGCTTAAGTTGTTATACTCCAAGCGCAAACTACTTAACTCAGTCTATAATGAATCCCACCTAGAATCCGGCGCAACCTAAAGACAATCGAATGACGGAAAACAACTTTTTATTGATAGGCCGTATAAATAAAACTATGCCCTGTCATGAAGTCCAAACTCCCACCTTTTATCAACTAACAAAGGCCAATCATCCCGAAAACCTTTGCTACCCCTATTCACTCGAAGGGCAACGGTACTTATTGTGCTTATTGCTAGCTATTTCTGTAAAAATAAGCCGATTTTCCTTATACAGCTTTGTCATTTTTGAAAACCATCGGCATCTTATCACCATTTATTAACACTTAAGCATAAAGATACAACACGTTAAGTCCTTCACAACCAAAACATCACTGACATTCAAGAATAAAATCCACATCCTAATAGCTTAGCATTACTAGCCATATTTAAAACGCTACTATAAAACAGAATTGCTATATCAAGTATGACTTGATAGTAACCACCTTGAAACCAAACTATTAGACATATAACAAAAGCCTGGTTAAACGCGGCTTTGTTAATTTACTTGAGCTTTGGCGATAATCCATTATACGTAAACATAAGCTAAGAAGACTTGATTGAGGTTATGCGAGATTGGTGATTATCAAGAAGCTTGATCTTACGAGTATAGATATTATGCCCTGCTTAGAAATCAGCAGAAAATATATTTTTAGTAATGCTGGCGTACTTAACTATAATAAGCACAGACACTTTAGCTGAGTATTAAAGTCCATGACTAGTAAAAATGCAAAACATAATATAGTAATTGTAGGTGGTGGTGCGGCAGGTCTAGAACTGGCGACACAACTAGGACAACAATTAGGTAGTAAGCACTTAGCGAATATTACCTTAATTGATGCGACCTCTACGCATATCTGGAAGCCTTTATTGCATGAAGTAGCTGCTGGGACTTTGGATGAATCTGAGCAAGTAGAATATTTACCCCAAGGCTATCGCAACCATTTCCAGTTTAGATTAGGTCGCATGGAAGGTTTAGATAGAAACCATAAAAAAATCTATGTCAGCCCAACGCTGAGCGACAGTGGTGAAGAACTTATTCCTGGCCGAAGCTTTGCTTATGATACCTTGGTCATGGCCATCGGTAGCGTCAGCAATACTTTTAATATTAAAGGTGTGGCAGAGCATTGTTTATTTTTGGATACCTCGGCGCAAGCCTTTAAGTTTCAAAAGCAATTATTTGAAGCTTATCTAAAAAGCTATATCGGCAAAGACAGTGCGCATATTAAACCGCTATCTATTGCTATCGTTGGTGCAGGCGCTACCGGTGTTGAGCTTGCCGCGCAATTACACGAGGTCACTAACGTATTGGCGCAATATGGTTTAAATGCAGAAAGCACTGTCAAGCTCACTATTATTGAAGCGGCCACGCAATTATTACCGGCCTTACCTCTTAGCTTAGCTGCCGCCACTCAACAACAACTGGTCAATTTAGGTGTGGATCTTAAAATGGGCCGGCGAGTCACCGAAATAAATCAAGCGGGTATTGCCACCCATGACGGCGAATTTATAGAGGCTGATTTAAAGGTATGGGCGGCCGGTATTAAAGCACCCGACTGGCTGAAAAATCTGGATGGCTTAGAAAGCAATGCTATTAATCAACTGGTCGTCGACAGCACCTTAAAAACCAATGACGACAACATCTTTGCTATGGGCGATTGTGCGGCCTGCGTTTGGCAAGGTCATAACGGTAACGTTCCACCTAGAGCGCAAGCCGCTCACCAACAAGCCTCTACCTTAGCAAAAACCATCAAACAGCGATTAAAGGGCGGAAAAGCCGTTGATTTCGTTTATTATGATTACGGCTCGCTGGTTTCATTGGGAAAATACACCACAGTCGGTAACTTAATGGGCAATTTAATGGGCACGGTAAGTATCGGTGGCTTTATTGCCAAGCTGGTGTATTTATCGCTTTATAAAATGCACCAAGTCGCTATCCACGGCTATTTCAGGACAGCTATGTTAACATTGTCCAATGCCTTCAGGCGTAGTGTTTACACCAAAATAAAAATGCACTAAAACCTTTAAACTACAAGAAGACTTATAATATGTTTGAAATAGAATACGAATTTGGCGAAGAAGATTTGATTAACTTTAATTCAGCGCGTTATATGAAGACCGAAGTCTATCAAAATGACCAGCGCATGAATCGTTTGATTGTACCGGGCATAATGACACTGCTGAGTGCCTTTTATTACTTTTACTATCAAGATCTGACTACCGCCGCTTATATCGTGGCAATAGCGGCACTTTGGTCCTTCCTTGTGCCTAAAACGACACTGTCACGCTGGCAACAAAAGTTACTCAAATCGTATACCCCTAAAGAAAAGAGCAGTTTATTTGGCACTTATCAATTAAGCATAGATCCTGCTGATCCTACTCATTTAATAGAAAAATCCCCTAGTGGTAAGCATAAAATGCCTTGGGCTGAATTAGTCAGAGTCGAATATGGCAAACGCTATGTTTATATCTATATTGATTTAACCACGGCTTTAGTGATTCCTGTTGATAAGGTCAAAAAAGGTGATTTAGAAGCCTTTGCCGAACAAGCAGAAAAGATGATTGAGCGCTTTGCTTAAAGAAATAAGGTGGGCAGTAAAGTCTGCCCACCCTGTCGCCAATTAACTTCAATGCTTAGGAGAATATCATGTATCGTTTAGGCTGGCCTGGTGCGACATTCCTTGCAAAAATGGGACTGTCACTTTTAATCAAAGTTGAAATTATCCACGATAAGTTAGCCAATGTTTATGTTGCAACCAGTCCTGATCTAAAAGGCCTAATTGTCGAAGCTGAAACCTTAGATGAGTTGGAAAAAGAAGTGTGGGATTTGGTTCCTGAGTTACTTACACTGGATATGCCAGAATTACGTGTAAAAACGGCGACCCATGTGTCTTTTTTTCAACCACCCGTTGCGGTATGAATGGCTATGAAAAACAAGTTAAAGAACTATTGCTTAAACATGGTTATAAACTAATTAGATCAGGCAAAGGTTCTCATGAGATATGGGCGTCGGATAAAGGTGTATCTGTTGTCGTAAACTACGCTTGCAAATCACGACATACTGCGAATAGCATCATGAAAGCCACCGATATTGATCATCGATTTTAAACTTTTAAAATCTAGTTACAGTAGGTTGGGCTAACGGCTCTATCGTTAACCCAACATTGATGCCCAGTAGTGTGGGTTGCGAAAAGCTTGCAACCCAACCTAAACCGCTACTTGTCCCGTCTTAAGTTGGTAGCCCAACTACTTAAACCCAACAACACCATAACTCCCCCATGAATAAAACCGTCACTATTGAATTAGATACCGGCACACTCCGCTTAGACCTTGAACCCGGTCACATTCCGCTGCGACGTCTACTAGGCTTTGCCGCACGCGTCAGTAGTAAACGTAAGTTTTTATTGGTCAGTAAAGTGCTTGGCAAACACTATCCTGTTACGCCTAAACTGATGAGTTGGTCATACCGTGCTTTGGCGAGAGCAGTCCTTAAGGCTGGTATTGGCAAAAGTTCCTTGTGGATAGGTATGGCAGAAACCGCAACCGGACTGGGTTATGGTGTCTTTGAGGCAGCTAGCCTAGCAGGTGCTACAAACACTTTATTTTTACAAACTACTCGCTATCATCTTGAAGGTATTGAGCGTTTAGAGTTTGAAGAAGCGCATAGTCATGCTACTGACTTTTTTCTGTATTATCCTGTACAGCCTGATTATCGAAAACAGTTTTTAAGCACAGAAACGCTGGTACTGATCGACGATGAAATCAGCACCGGAAAAACTTTTTTACGTCTGATTAAAGCTTATCAAGCAGTCAATACACATCTATCTAAAGTATTTATTGTAAGCTTAGTGAATTTTGCACATCCCGATGATAGGGCCGCCTTAGAAGCACAAGCGGGCGTGGAAGTAGAATGGATTTGTTTTCGACAAGGCACTCTACATTTTGATGATTGTGCTAATGCGGCCCTTGATAATATAACGGTTAATGTATCGGGCAACGGTGAATGTAAGCAACATTTACTGGCTTGGCCCGGGCGTTTAGGCATTGCCGACCCCATTTGTTTAAATTCTGATGTTATAGAAGAATTATATCAGAGCGGTTTAAATCGTGAATCGACCGACCCACGCCCTTTACTGGTTTTGGGTACTGGCGAATGTAATGCACCTGCTTATTTATTGGGACGTATCCTTGAGAACGAGGGCTTTATAGTAAAAGTACAAAGTACCACGCGTTCGCCCATCCATGTAGGCAACGATATTGCTTTGGTCTGTCAATTTGAAGATAACTACCAAGACAACATTACTAATTTTATTTACAACCTAAATCCAGAGCATTACCGAGATATTATACTTTGCCACGAAACGCCATTAGGATCAGCCCTTATCGACCGTTTACACGCTTGGCATGCCATCAGCGCTAGATTTGAACTTCAACCACAAGACGGTAACCATGCAAAGCTACATTTTTTTAGACCTTGATGACACCTTGTTTCAGACTTTGAGAAAATGCCCTCTAGGCCCAGATGACCCCAAGTTACAAGCCAGAGCTAGCTTAGCCGATGGCACCGATAATTCTTATGCAACCCACAAACAACAATGGCTATGGCAATGGTTGTCGCAAGGCTTTAAAATTGTGGCCGTGACCGGTCGTGATAGCCTTGCCTTTAATCGCGTCACCCTGCCCTTTCAAGAAGAAGTCGTTTTGAACCATGGTGCTGTTATTTTAAATAAACAACGCAGTGTCGATCAAATATGGATGGCCAGCATGAAACAAAACTTGCCTGTTTATCATGAAAAGCTCTTAGAGCTATGGCAAGCTATCATCGCTTATTGCCAGCAAGATACCGGCTTTAAAACTAAACTGATCGAAGACTTTGATATCACTTGGTACGGCGTCATCAAACATGCTGCGGGCACGGAAAGCGCTTTGACACCGTTATTAAACGATATTATTAAAACCCATCCCTCTATACAAGATGGCAGCTTATATTGGCATTTAAATGGCAATAATCTAGCTGTATTGCCGAAAATCATTAACAAAGAAAGCGCTGTCGGTTATTTAATGGCCGAATACAAAAAGCTGCATCCTGATTTATTAAGCTTTGGCGCTGGCGATAGTCACACTGACGCCCCTTTTATGGGTTTATGTGATTATGCCTTAATCCCCAAAAACACCCAGTTATTTAACACCATGGCTTTTACAAAATGACGGCATTCGCTCCATTCACCGGTAGCTATACCGTCAATGACGTGCAGTTTTTGTTACAGCCGATGTCTTTACCGGATACGCCGATACATGTTAAAGAAGCGCTCATTCAATCAGGTAAAAAACATTATTCGCAAATGCTCAGTCATGAAGCGTTGCCGCCCGATGATTATTTACCCTTGTTTTATAGGGCGATGGAATTAAACCAAGCCACGATGGCCGAACACTTGTTATTGCTGGCGCAAAGTATTATCAGAACACGTCCTCAAGGCATTACGCTGGTTTCATTAGCGCGTGCGGGCACACCTATCGGTGTATTACTCAAACATATTTTAAAGCGTCATTTCAATGTACAGGTTGAACATTACTCTATTTCCATCTTACGAGATGTCGGTATTGATGCTAATGCGCTACGTTACATTTTAAAATCACATACACCAGAATCATTGGTCTTTGTGGATGGCTGGACCGGAAAAGGCGTTATCTCAAGACAACTAACCGCGAGCCTTCAAGCCTTTGCAAACACTGACACCATTACTATTCCAGCCGAGCTCTATGTATTAACTGATTTATCAGGCTGGGCAACAGTTGCGCCTTCCTCAGAAGATTATTTGATTCCTTCTGCTATACTCAATGCAACGATTTCAGGCTTAGTGAGCCGTTCTTTTTATGACTCGGCTAGTGCTAACAGCTCGGACTTTCATGGCTGTCTTTATTATGACCGCTTTAGCGAACACGATTTATCGTCATATTTTATTGATACACTACTCACCACCATTAATAGTCTTTGGCCAAGCTTAAAAGATAAGTTAGAAGCCCAAGTTAACTCTCGACTAGCTTTACAAAACCAATCTCAAGACTTTTTAGACTGGACCAGTCAGCACTATGGTATAAGCCGTCCTAATTACATTAAACCCGGCATAGGTGAAGCAACTCGTGCACTGTTACGCCGCGAGACGCAATTATTATTACTACAAGATTTAAATTGCGAAGCAACTTTACATTTACGTTGGTTAGCTCAGGCCAAAGCTACGCCCATAGTTGTTTTAAAAGACTTACCGTATCGTGCCGTTGCCTTAATCAAAGAACTTAACTTATGAATACAGCCTTAAAATCATTCTCACCTTGGCGACTCGGTGCTCCGCTCTATATGCCTGGCAATCGCCGCGATATTATAGAAATTGCCAATGGTGATAAATACCCCATGCTGCGCTCTATGATATTTTGCACTGAAGATGCCGTTTCAACGATTGATGTCGATAGCTGTGTTCGTCATCTGGGCTTATGTTTACAAGGCTTTAAAGAATCACCCCATCGCTACCGTTTTATTCGTGCCAGAAATCCAGAGATATTAGCGCGTTTACTAGACTTACCTCATATCGAAAACATAGATGGCTTTGTTCTGCCTAAATTTAACCAAAGCGTATTCCATGCGTATTTTGATCAGTTAAAACACACGCCTTTTAAAGTAATGCCTACCTTAGAAACTCAAGATGTTTTTGATAGTAGCGCTATGACTGAATTACGGCAGGCTTTATTACCAAAGGAAATTGCCGAACGTATCATTACTCTTAGAATTGGCGGCAATGATTTGATGAATCTTTTAGGTTTACGTAGAACAAAAACTTGCACACTTTATGAAACGCCGCTAGGTAATGTCATTTCCCAATTAGTGACTATTTTCAAACCTTATGGCTTTTCTTTATCGGCACCGGTCTTTGAATACTTAAATGACGCGGCCACTTTACAAAAAGAAATAACGCTAGATTTAGCCCATGGTCTGATTGGTAAAACGGCCATACATCCTACGCAAGTACCTCTGATAGAATCTGCTTTTGCCGTAGCTATCGAAGATTACGAAATGGCTCATGCTCTATGTGAGAAAACAGCACCCGCTGTTTTTAGAATGCACGATGCCATGTGCGAAGTAGCAACCCATCAACAATGGGCAGAAAATATCCTGAATCGACAACATTGTTATGGCTTAAATAATCACTTGCCGTTAAAAGAATGCCTTGAATTTTAAATTTAATGTTTTAATAACCTCACTATAACCGTTACCCACCATTATTAGGAGCCCAACATGAGTTTTGATAGCTTTTTAAGCCAACTAAAAACTAAAGCCAATGAATTAAAGACAGAAGCTTTAAAATTTAAAAACAAAGATTTCCTTAATGCCGCTATGGCAGGCTCTGCCCTGATTGCCATGGCTGATGGCAGCATTAGTTCTGAAGAAAAACAAAAAATGATTAAGTTCATTGAAAACAATGATGCGCTATCTATTTTTACTATTAGCGATGTCATTAAAGCCTTTCAGGAATTTGTCGGTCAATTAGAATTTGATAAAGACATAGGCGAAGCCAAAGCTTATCAAGCCATAGGTAAAATGAAATCTAACAGCGAAGCCTCACGTCTTCTAGTTAGAATGATTATCGCCATCGCAGCCTCTGATGGTAACTTTGATGTTCAAGAAAGAAACATAGCCGGTAAAATTGCTAAAGAACTAGGACTTCAACCTTCCGAATTTGAACTATAAGCCTCATTGTTGTGCAGGATAAGCGGCTACTCACTTAACACCGGACAAAGCGCTTGCCTAGTTACAGTAGGTTGGGCTAACGACTCTATCGTTAACCCAACATTGATGCCGAGTAGTGTGGGCTGCGAAAAGCATGCAGCGCAACCTACACCGCTTAGCCCTTACCATCTATGACCATAGCACCATATTCTTCTGGGCTTATAACCCCGCCTAGAGACGCGGCAATGTGCAGATCACAGGCTGGCAAAACATCTTGTACTGCGTCAATCCTCTTCCATTGGGCTGCCGGTGTTTCTTTACCTACTTGCGGCAAATACTTTGAAGCTTCCAGTTTATTCATGCGATGAATATAGCGAGGACAATTAATAAACACTTCGCTGATTTTTACCCGAACAATCATGTCTGCTCCAGGATAGTCACTTAGCAATTCATCATCAGTTTCGATACTGGCATCACCATGCACACGTACACGATGTGGGTTTTCAAAATCAATAAACAACATACCAATTTTGCTATTACCTTGAATATTCCCCAAAGAAAGAAACATGCCATTGCCATCATAACTGGGGAAGGCTAATGTCTGTGAATCAATCACTTTTACCAAGCCGGGGTTACCACCTTTATAAGAACACGTCGGATAACCACGATGATCAATAGTGGTTAAAAAGAAAAAATCTCGGCTTCCTATAAAAGCTTGATGTTGTTCACTAACTTGATTTTCAACAATTATTTGTTGTAAGCGCTCAGCAAGCTTACGAGTATCATGCTGATCTTGAAACTGTTGTTGTTCCAAGCTATAAAAAGCATTCATTGACTTTTCCTTAATTGATTAAGTCTTATTGTGCCAGAATGTTATTGCTGGGTATACCTAAGCGTTTATTGTCTCTATCCTGTTGCAATGTATGAGCAGTGATAATAAACAGAAGGTGCATAAAAAAGTACGCTTATTGAAAATCACATATTACTTAAACATTCAATTTGATAGAATACATAGCTCTGACAATGTGATTGTCCTTATTGAATTTTTTAAATACCTGTTTTAATCCAATAAATTCTGTGGATCATGACAATACTCTATATAATTCAAAAGGATAAAGCACTTATAAATTTTACTGTCTTTAAAGTAAATAAACGATCCATAACTAAGAGCTCTTGTTTTTAATGAATACTGTGAAATCGATACTACTGCTTTTGCTTCCCATTTGCTTACTTGCAACCTTTAACACTAGTTATGCTGGCCATGCTGCTATTATGATTGACGCAGCCACTGGCAGTGTTTTGCACGAAGAAAACGCAACTCACACATGGTATCCCGCCTCTCTTACTAAAGTCATGACGCTATACATGACCTTTGATGCCTTAAAAGCAGGCGAAATTAATCTTAACGACATTTTAACCACATCCCAGCACGCTGCACGACAACCACAAAGTAAACTGGGCTTAAGACTAGGCGAAAAATTAACGGTACATGATGCTATTTTAGCGGTGATAACCCGCTCAGCCAATGATGCTGCCGTGGTTTTATCAGAACATTTAGGCGGCACTGAAGAAAGTTTTGCTATTAAGATGACTGCTAAGGGGCATTCTTTAGGCATGTATGATTCTCATTTCATGAACGCAACCGGTCTTCCGCACCCATGGCAAGTCACTACCTCACGTGATATGGCGATACTGGCTTGGAAAACTCAACAAAACTTTCCTAATTATTACCCGTACTTTTCTGCTCATACTTTTATGTTTAAGGGTAGAGAACTACACGGCATCAACAAGTTTACGGCCAACTACCCCGGCGCTGAAGGCATGAAAACCGGCTTTACCTGCGGCTCTGGCTACAATCTCATTTCTGTAGCCAATCAAAACGGCAAACGCCTCATCGGCGTCATATTAGGCGGCATGACCAGTCCAGAGCGTTATCAATTGATGATTAAGATGATGAATAACGGCTTTGCTAATCGAGTCGATGCAAATCCGACCACTAATATTAACACTATGGCCAGCAATACTGGGGGCACCCCACCCTTTCAACTTGGCTGTGGTAATATGCCACCCACCAGTACAGGTTCAAGCGCCACCAATGATGTTTATATTCCAAAAGCTAAACTTAACAGTAGGCATCATCATAGTATCCGTCATGCAACCACCAAACCTGTATTGAAAAAGATAGTCACCGTTCAGGCTATTACCAAAGCAAAACCAATAGTCCTTATTAAGAGTAAAATTCAGCCTACTAAGACCGATAAGGTTAATAAAGCTCACTATCATCACCCAAAATAGCAACATTTGATGATCATGATGCAGGTTTATGCTATAAATGACGATAATATAAAAACAATAAAACTGAGGAAAAAAGCTATCATGAATCAAACCAAAGTGATCACTCATAAACCGCTATTATTGTGTAGTCTTACTGTAGCTATGGCTCTGACCGGCTGCGCTACTACCTCACCTACCCCAGAAAAAAATGATCCATGGATAGGTTGGAATCATGGCGCTCAATCTTTCAACGACAATATCGACAAAGCTATTTTAAAGCCAGTAGCCAAAGGCTATCAATGGGTTACTCCAACTCTCGTTAATGAAGGCGTCACTAATTTCTTTAGTAACATTCAAGACATTGGTGTCACTATCAATGACCTATTACAATTTAAACTAAACCAAAGTAGCTTGGATGCAAGCCGATTACTCGTCAACTCTACCGTCGGTGTTGCTGGCTTTATGGATGTAGCAAAGCTGGTGGATTTACCTAAGCACAAAGAAGATTTCGGACAAACACTGAGTGTTTGGGGCGTTACATCGGGAAATTATCTAGTGCTGCCATTTTTCGGCCCTAGCAATCCTAGAGATGCCTTAGGTATTGTGGGCGATGCACTCTTTAACCCATTGACTTATGTCTCTGCTTTTGGAACTACAGCCATCGGCGCCGCTATTGCTGGCTCAAAAGCTGTTGATGTGGTTGATAGACGTGCCAACTTAATGACGACTGAAAAAATTATTGATGAAGGCTCGGTTAATCGCTATGACTTCATTAGAGACTCTTACCTACAAAACCGCGATTTCCTAATACATGATGGAAACTCTAGCCAAGATGTTGACTTGCTAGATGACAACGCTGATGAGAAATCTAAGCCTAGCAAGTCGATGCCGGCTACACAAAACAAAGATAGTAGTTCTAAACCAGCCATTAATTCTAATAAAGCTAAGCATACGCTTGAACTAAAAGCGCCTAAGTAAATAACAACGTCTCGTAGGTCATCAGGTTAGCGATAGCGTAACCCGACATTACGTAGCCCATCGTTGCACTAACTCAACCGCGCTAAATCCACATGGTTGATTGTTAAAAACTTATATTCATTTCTGATTAACCCCTACCCATAATAATAAAGGCTACTCATGAGCTACAAAACATACTTTATCAAAAAGGCTATCAAATGGACTCCCAAATTGATGGTGATCTGGACAGCCAATTTCATACTTAAAGGCATTGCAACGCTGATCGACTTTGATTTAGACGTAGACGCACGAAAAGCCTATGTGCATATTAAACTCGAAGGGGAAGCTGAGTCCATTGAAGTCTGGCTTAATGATTTTGCCATTGCCAGCAAAGACAATGCTTATCAACTTTTAATTCAAGACGCGCAATCTAACCGCATTTGGTTAACCAATATATTCGCACATATCACCGGTAGAGCTTGGAATATACCCGTGCCGCCACAATTTGTGGGTTATTTTAAATTGATCGCTGAATTATTCCAGCCTGTTCCAATTGCTATAGAACATCAGGGTAGCTAAGACGTTTTTCGGGAACGCCAAGCCCCAGCTTGGCGCAGCTAAACAAATGATTTCCGCCTAGCTAGGGCTCAGCGTTCCCAATAATCAATTACCACCCGGCATGCCTTTAAGTAACCAAGCCATAAAGTTATCTCGATTACGCGAACAGATTACCACTTTACCTCTGCCCGAAAACTTTAACACCATGCCTTCACCACTGGTGACACTGTTCACCAACTGCCCTAACAAACCACTGGCTTGCTGTGTTGCAACCGAGATTTCATGATGCAAGGCACTATCCCAAGCGACTACATGGGCATTATCAATAATAATATCTTTACCCGGCTCTACATCTAATACAAAGCTAGAACCAAATCCTGATACGGCCAATTTACCAACACCACTGGCTTCACAAATAAAGAAACCTCCGGTTTGACCAAACATGGCTGTGCCTAAACTTTGTGAACGCACATTCAAGGTCACTCCACTTTCTGCCGCAACGAATGCACCATCAGTAATTTTGTAGCTAATCGCACCGACATCTAATACTTGTATAGCGCCTGGTAAGGTTGGTGATAATAAACAATCGCCATCGCCGCGTATCGCCTCTATGTGTTGTTGAAAGAACGATTCTCCATTAGCAAAGCGGCGCATCAGGGCGCTCCCAAGGCCCCCAGTCATTTTGCCTTTTAACTCTAAGGCACTTTCCATCATCACCATGGCGTTAGATTCGCAATAAATCTTTTCCCCACGCAACAGACTAATATGCAAAAAGGGATCAACATCGCCAGTCACTGTAAATTGTGCCATCTCTTATAGCCTTTAGTTAAAATCAAAAACAGGCATTATCTTTCACTTATGCTTATTATTCCAATATTTACCATTATCATCACGCCATGATTGTATATCCCAGCCGCTTGCCTGCTCACTCAACATAAGAGCACCCTTATCCGCTGTGTTCCACCAGCGCGCACCTATTTGCTGATAGCGTTGTAAGCTGAGCGAATACGGATGACCAAATTGATTTTTATAACCGGCAGAAATCAAAATATATTTAGGATCTACCGCCTTTAAGAAACTCAGTGATGAAGAGGTTTTACTACCGTGATGCGGGGCCAGTAAGATATCAGACTTTAACGCATGACCATAAGTCTCTACCAACCAAGATTCTGCAGCAAGTTCTATATCACTAACTAATAAGACTGATCCTTGTTTCGATTGAACCCTTAACACACAAGAATTATCGTTATCTGAAACAAAACTTTGCTGTGGCGACAACACAGTAAAGCTAACCTCATCCCAAATCCAAGCCTGTCCTGCCACACAAGCTTGCGGCGCATAAGCGCTTAATTGCTCAGTAGCACTGGTTAAGACCTGCTGAGTTGTCATACCACGCAACAACGAATTGGCACCGCCTATATGATCGTTATCACCATGACTAACAATCAAGGTATCTAAGTGTTCGGTACCTTGTTGCCTTAAAAAGGGCAAGATGGCACTCTGGCCCATGTCACTTTCTGCAGAAAACTTAGCGCCAGTATCATAAACCAAACTATGATGTGCGGTTTGCACCACTACGGACAAGCCCTGCCCTACGTCCAGCACCGTCATCTTAATCGCACCAAGTGCAGGCAACTTAGGTGCAGTAAAAATTAACGGTAAAAACATAACCACACTGAGCCATCGTGCCGGCATACCGGCAGGCGCTAGCATTAATAAAATACCTGGCACAGCAAATAACAAAGCCCACGGCGAGGGCTGAGCGTGATTAATAGACGCTAACGGCAATTCTGCAAGCACCGACAACAGCCACCACAAAGCCTGTAAAACACCATCTACGGCAATAAACAACCAGTGAGCGATGAACGGCACCGTAAACATTAACAGCACCGCTATCAAGGCCACAGGTACGACAAATACGCTGATAACAGGCACAGCAATAAAATTAGCCAGCGGTGATATCAAGGACACTTGCTGAAAAAAGAACAATAACAAAGGTGATAAGCCCACTGAAGTCGCCCAATTAATTTTAATGACTTCTAACACATAACCAAATGAGCCTAGGCGTGCGGACACGGTATAGATAATTAAACTGACGGCCAGAAAGGATAACCAAAAGCCCGCTGACAAAGCGGCTAGTGAATCGATAATCATCACTAGCAATAATGCCACGGCTAAGGTATTAAAAGGCCTAGTATTACGCTGAAAACTAATAGCTAGCATCACCACTGTTAACATAATGACCGAACGTTGAGTCGGTACAGAAAAACCCGCTAATCCGGCATAAAACACAGCCGTTAACATGGCAGCAAGGGCTGCAACTCGTTGCGGCGAGTAAGCTAATAACCCTGTCCTAACCCAAAGCTTAAGCACAAGAAAATAAACTAATCCCGCAATCAAACCCACATGCGAACCCGAAATAACCACGAGATGCGTCGTGCCGGTTTTTCGAAACACCTCCCATTCATGCTGAGAGATGCCACTACCATCACCTATAGTCAGAGCTTTGATTAAACCTAGATGAGGACAATCATTGGCAACGACTGTTAAGCGATCAGTAATTATTTGACGCCAAATGGCTATATGCTTCCACGCTGAAACTTCACCCAACAACACAGGCTTAGGGCTGGGGCGAATATAACCGGTGGCTGCTATGCCTTCAGTAAATAACCAGCGCTCATAATCAAAACCACCGGGATTAAAACTACCATGAGGTCGCTTTAATTTAACTGTAAAGGACCACTGTTGACCAGCCTTAATAGGCTGTTCGGGATAATACCAATTTAATCTTAACAAGCGCGGTAGTTTTTGCACAGAGGATTGCACGATAAAATCAAAGCGCGTACGACGCTCATCTTGCTCCGGTAAGTCGGCAACATAGCCACTCACTGCAATATCAATACCTTCTTGTGCTTCTGGCAATTGATCTGCTAAACGCAGCATGGCAAAAACTACGGCCCACAACACGCCCATTACCAAGAACAATAAGCGCCAATGTCTTAAGCTGGCAAAGACTATAGTCGAGAAACTAACCATTATTAGCCAGAGATTGCTTGGCAATACTTGAAACTGCTGCACAGCTAAAAGCCCGATGAGAAATAACAATACAGATACCAGCATTTAATGTCTCAGTGTTATGTCAGTTACTGTAGCTTGGATAACAGTTTTATCGTTAACCCAACATGGGAATGTAATAATACTGGCTTGCAAAAAGCACGTAACCAACACGACTTGCCCTAGTCAGGCTATTTGCTCACCGAGTCGGTCAACTTTTGGCCCTAGCCAGTCTTGATGAGCCGTTATAGCGTCAACTTTGGCTGCGACACCGGCACTTTGTCCTCCTAGTCGCCGTGTTTTAGGAACAACCGGGGCAATAGGAGGCAAAGCTGACCCGATTGGTATCCAAGTACGGCAACTATGAAGACATTCCGACCGAATATGGAACCAAGCACGGCGATTAGGACAAACATTAGAAAAGATAGTTATCCGATTCCGCTTCGCGGTTGTAACATCAGAATCGAATGATAGAGTACTTATCATGAAACCTATATTGATGCGAATTATTGCCATGTATGGCAACTGGTTTCCGGTAGTCCTTTGCCGGAATAACGGCTTACCCACTACGATTCACATAGAGCCGAAAAAAAACGGCTGAACTCCACGCCTTTCTGAGGTATTATCCCACACCGATTACTTTTACAGGAACCTTCCATGACTCAAGATGAATTAAAACAAAAAGTAGCACAAGCTGCCATACACTATATTAAAGATGTCGCCATTGTCGGTGTAGGCACAGGCTCTACCGTCAAACATTTTATTGATTATTTAGGCGACATTAAAGGCGATATTGAAGGCGCTGTATCTAGCTCTGAAGTCAGCACCGCTCATTTGAAGAAAGTCGGCATCCCTGTTTTTGATTTAAACGCAGTTGGTACCCTAGATATCTATGTCGATGGCGCTGATGAAGTCAGCCCTCATAAGCACATGATTAAAGGCGGCGGTGCGGCATTAACTCGTGAAAAGATTATTGCTGCGGCCAGCAAAAAGTTTGTCTGTATCGTCGACGATAGTAAATGTGTTGATGTACTCGGCACATTCCCATTACCTGTTGAAGTTATTCCTATGGCCAGAAGTTACGTTGCTAGAGAACTGGTTAAATTAGGCGGTCAACCGGTATGGCGCGAAAATTGTATTACGGACAATCACAATGTCATACTCGACGTTTATAATTTCAATATTATTGACCCTATTAAACTAGAACAACTTATCAATAATATTACCGGCGTAGTGACTGTCGGTCTGTTTGCTATGAGACCTGCTGATGTCGTCTTAATTGGTAAAGGCACTGAAGTTATTACCTTATAATTTTTTGTATTAATCGTTGCAAAAGTTTTTGCAGTCCGTAGCCTCGATAGAGCAAGGCGCAATCGAGGACTTACAGCGCTCCGACTTCCTCGATTCCACTGCGTTTCATCGAGGCTACGTGTAATGTAGACTGGGATGTAGCGAAAGCGAAATCCCAGTCGTGTAGCGTTGCAGCGATAAGGTTGAGGCAACAATTCTTAAATTATCGGCTTGCTCAAACACCCTTCATACCTCCATTTAAGTCATAGCCATAAAATCAATACAAAGGTCACTAGGATTTACCTAGCTCGCCCTTTACAATAGCGTTCATTACATCACTATTTCATCGCTATTAATGAACCCTAAATACGCTATGCTCTGGATAGTACCGCTACTTGTGGTATTGGTCGCTGCTCTTTTTAAAGTCGCCCCACAATTACAAGAACCTGCTGGCATAATCCCTCCTGAGACTATTTACAGTCGTTCAGACAATAGCAGTATCAATAAACCCTGCTCCAATGATCATCCTGAATGGCGACCTGCACAAGTGATTGAAGGCGTTACCATAGATGCGGCACCTTCCTGCGAGCCTGATAATCCGTATGATATTGTCACCTCGGTTAAAGGCACTAATAATGTCTCTATGGCCACTTTAATGCAGACTAATCTGGCCCAAGATGCCATCACGATGAGCGATGATTTAGATCATGATGGTGATCCCGATATTATTCGCATTAAACTGGAAGTCGTTGAACTTAACGGTAGCAGTCCGGATGGTGAGTTTTTAATCAATACTTATGACATAGCGCCCGGCATACAACCAGGGCTTTGGGTTTATGCACCCAAAGCACGCGGTATGGCGCTAAAAAACTTTAACTCCTTAGTGGCTAATCCAATGTTGCGCGCGCCCTCTCCTGTCATCCGGGTTGAGCAAGGTGACAAAGTTTATATTACCTTAGAAAACAGCCATTATTTACCGCACACCATACATTTACATGGCGTAGATCATCCTTGGCTTAATGACCAAGGCCAAGATAATGATGGTATGGAAGAACATGCGGTTTTTCCAGGTAAGAGTCACACTTATCAAATAAAGCCTAGACATGCAGGCACCATGCTTTATCACTGCCATGTACAAACTGCGCAGCATTTTATGATGGGCCTAAATGGCATGTTCATCGTTGAAGAAAATAAAGCCAATAACTGGCTACAAACTTTTAATATAGGTGCAGGACAAGTTCGCCACCCTTCTGCTGCGGTCAAAAAAGCTTACAGCCAAGAATATGATCTACATTATCAATCCGTTGATAAGAAACTGGCGTCTATCATTCAAACAGTCATTGACCCTAGGCTCATAGCCCAACGCATGGCTAGAGACTACAACATGACCGAGTCTTTTGAGAACTACTTCATGCTCAATGGTCATTCTTTTCCTTATACGCTGCGTGACGCTATGATCATCGCAGAAGAAAATGAGACCATTAAGCTGCATGTCGCTAATTTACAGCGCTCGTCTATCGCTTTACATATTCATGGTCATAAAGCGACGATCACTGCCTTAGATGGCGTAGAACTAGCCGAAGCCCAACAAATAACACGGGATGTCTTTGATATCGCCCCCGCACAACGCACCGATTTACGCTTACAAACCAAAGATGATGGCTTACACAGCTATGGCCCTGGTTTGTGGATGTTTCATGATCATGTGCCAACAGGCACGACTACCGACGGCATGGAACCGGGTGGCAATATGGCGATTCTTGCTTACAAACATTATCTTGATGAACTAGGTATGCCCAAAATGCATGATGAGTTATTCGATCAAGTATTTAATAAAGATTATTACGCTAAAAAACAAGCGGTATGGAACAGCGGAGATTTTGCCGCCTTACTGGGTGATGCCGGCTTAGTCGCTCCGAATTATAGCCATATCATCCTCTTTGGCCTGCTGACTGGCTGGCTCATCGCCTTGTTAGTTTTTAGTGTGCTACTTATTAGACGGAAACAATCATGAAAACTTTAGCACTCACTTTATTCATGCTCTGCGCTAGCTCATGGGTGTCTGCCATGGAAATGGCCGGTATGCTGATGGATGATAAAGGCATGATTATGAATGCCAACAGCGACACCCTTCCCCGGGACTGCACAGCTATTTCAGAAACCGTCGATATTACTATTCGAGCCGGTCAACAACATGCGCAAAAATTTACCGGCAAGATGTTTGCTTTCGATCAGCAAGAATGGAATGTTAAACCCTGTGCTAAAATCAATATCACTTTTATTAATGATGACCAAATACGCCATCAATTGATGATACATGGCTTACCGGGTTATTTATATCCAGACGGCATGTTTCATTTAGAACTTTATGGCGAAGGCCAGTTACAAGCCTCGTTGATAGTGCCTAGCTTAAAGAAAACCTATCTCGTCCATTGTGAATTGCCCCAACACATGGAAAAAGGCATGAAAGCACAATTGAAAGTGGATGGCGGCAATGGTGATTTACCCAGCATACCGGGACTAACCGCTCCAGTAAAAGCCGATAGCTATCCCGTAGATTGGAGCTCATTAACCACTGCTATATTAATGCTCTGTGTGCTAGTAGGTTGTGCGATTCCCTTTATTATTTTTCTTAACGTTCCGCGTATTAAAGAACTGATAAAGAAACGGCTGTCGTCATTGAAACACAAACAGCATGATATTTTTCCGACAACATTGGATATTTCAGTTAGTACTGAAGATACAAAAGATCTCTAGCTGAATAGACTTCCCTCTTTGAAAAATGGGGAGTGAAGAGGTAGGCTGTCGAAATACAGCAGCTTTGAATGTATTTTGACTTCCCGACTTATGGATTCGAGTGGCCGTATTTTCCAATAGATAAATAAGTCTGAAAACCCAGTAATTGCAACTCACTCCTTACCATGGTCTTATTAGTGCCTTTATAAGTACTAAAAGAGATCTAAATATGATTACTATTCCTGCTCAAGAGATCATCTTGCTCGATGTCGGCAGCCATGACGATATATATCGATAAGAGGCGCTCATAATAAGGAGATCATCACCTTTATTGCAGTTATTCTAACTTTACTCTGACCCCCAGTTATTCCAAGTGCAGATATTATAACTATTAATCACTTGATCGATCTTGACGAGGCCTACCTGGCTGATTTAAACCAACCTTACGACCTGACATAATTTCAACTTGTTTTTTAAAACATGCATTGCCTAGTGGCGTACCTGAAGATAAGCTCGCACGAATAATAGCCAATTCATCAGTATCTGCTTTTATTTCAAATAAGCCCCGATACCCAGACTGTCTTGCTTGGGCGTTATTTCCTATTACCAAATATTGTTCATGAAACTGGATAACTGCATTATCAATACCTTGTGCATTTGCTGTATAACTTGACCAACGATACTTAGCAGGATGATCAACCATACCAGCGCGCACTGGATTCATTTCAATATATCGCATGCAAGTTAAAAAATAAGCATCAGATTCAATGATATTGCCTTTATGACGACCTTCCCACAAACTACCTCGGCGTTGATAGGTTTTATTAATATAGGGTACATAATGTCGCCCAACATGCTGAAATAAAGAACTGATAGCCGCCGATGATTCTGGCGTAATTAATAAATGCACATGATTAGTCATTAAAACATACGCATGTATCAGACAACCACAGGCCTCAGCCGACTCTTTTAAAATACGCAAATAGACCAAATAATCTTCAACCTCAAAAAACACCGGCTCTTTGTTGTGGCCTCGCTGAAACGCATGAACAGGTAGGCCCGGCTGATAAAATCGTGGTTTTCTTGGCATTAGTTATTTAATAACGTTAATGGATCTCTCACTTTCAAACCTTTAAATCGCTTAAAACCCTTATCGGTAGTCACCCATTCACAACCCCATTCCATGGCCAGCGCAGCATGATAAGCATCAGGTATATCATTACCTCTCGCATTAATCTGCTCCATAAATCCCATAAAAATCTGCCAATGCATTGAGCCAGGAGCAAGGCAAACGGCATTTGGTAAGGCTCTAATTTGTTCGGTAAAACGAATAGCACTCAATAAAGTTGACGGAACTTCAAACACTTTCGGATGCGTCACAATCCGCAAAAAACCACTCAATACCAATTCCGAATACCCAAAAGAAGCCGGGGCATTTACAACCGACTCTAACCATTGACGATAAGCTGAATGATTGGTCGCATCCGTTCTATGTGCATACACCAAAACATTAACATCCATTAAATACATCAATAATCGTCCATAATGTCGCTCAAACTACGACTATTATCTAAATTAACCCCCGGCTTTAAACCTGCACCTGAAAAAGTCTCCAAGCTAACAACATCATGCTGAGTAGTTGGATGCGAAAAAAAATCACGTAAGGCATCTTCTAAAATTTGTTTAATCGTACACCCTTGCTTAACCGCCTGGTGCTTAGCATAAAGCAATAATTGATCATCAATATCTATAGTGGTTCGCATAAAATAATCTCCCATGTAAATTAAACATTTCGAAATATAACAGTAAATGTCTCGTTTATGCAAGTATGCTTTATTAAAAAGGTGTCTGACCCCTTTTTATATTTATTTAAATTATAAAACCGTCAAATGATCACTGCTTTCAGTATGGACTAAATCACCGCTACGCTGTAGCACAAAATAACCACGACTTAAGGCTTCCCTTTTAGCAGTATCATTGATGTGGAATGAAGCAATAGTTCCGTATTGTTTATAGTTTTGGTAAATAGGAAACAGCTTCTTAAAATTCTGCATCTTCCGATCTAACCTATCTAAATCATTTTCATGGGCCTTGTATTTAACTTCAACAATGCCTACGGAATCACCGTTAGTCTTAATAATCTCGTATTCTTCTTCAGTTTTACCACGACGCTTATGACCGTTTTTTTCAATGTCATCAAAATGAATACCACCCAGATGAGCATCATTTGCTAAACTATTAAAGAAAAATTCTTCTGCAACATCACCTTGATTATTGGTTACATTGCCCA
>CAMDNJ010000029.1 GCA_945902915.1 Crenothrix polyspora
GCGACCGGCTTCGGAAGTTCATGGTTAGGTTAATGATAAAGCCATTAACCCAACCTACGAAAATAGCGGTGTAGATTGGGGTGCATGCTTTTCGCAACCCACACTACTCGGCATCAATGTTGGGTTAACGATAGAGCCGTTAACCCAACCTACTGTAACTAATGTGTCGGCGAATGCGTCTACACAAGCGTGACGTGGTTTACAACCACATCCCTAAGGTTTCGAAAGCTATTAAAGCAGCCAACGTTTCGGTCGCGGTTGCAAACCCCGACCGGCATTGGTGTTATGGAATATTGTTGGAGTAAAACAGCATTAGCTATTTTAAAAGCAACAGCTGAAGCTGTTGCACTCCTGTTTTAGTTACGTGACGGATTTTGCAGCCCCGTCCCTAACGTTTCGAAAGCTATCAAAGCACACAACGTTTCGGTCGGGATTACAAACTCCGACCGGCATCGGAATAATGTGCGGGCGAATGCCATTCGCCCCTACGGGGTACTTTTAATCAACCCCCATCAATTACTGGCGATTAGCTTTGGCTTCTTGCTCTTGATTTTGAAAAAAGTTAAGACGATCACTTAAAATAGAAGATAACTGAAAACTTAGCCCTTTCGATTCTAAGGCCAGACGAATTTGATAAATAGCATCTCTAGTTTGCCCCATGGCAAAGTAATATTCCGCTAAATAACGATGAGATTCGGCGGGTTGATTGTTTTTGTTGTACACCTCAGCCAATAATCCCCAATAAATAGTCATTTGTTGCGCTTCTGGGCTTAAAGCAAGCAAGTATTTTCTAGCAAGATCAGCTTTATCTACTTTTAACAAGGCATTAATATATTCCAGCTTTATGGCCGAATTGTCAGGAAATTGCTCAGTCAGCTTATGATACCGTATCACTGCCGTATTAAAATCTCTAGCATCTAAATCGGTCTTAGCAAGCGCAGAGGAATATTGTGGTTGCTCGGGATATTGCTTAGTTAAACCTTGAAAAATCGCTTCAGCTTCTTTGAACTTTTCAGTCTTTAACAAAAACAAGCCTAAGCCATAAAGCGCGACCGTACGCTGCTCCGAAGTACCTTGACTTAATCTTGACCGATAATATTGTTCTAAAAAGATAGGATCGGCTGTCGTCAAAATACGAATTTTCGCTTTTGTTAACTGATAAGCCAGCGAGTCTGGATATTGTTTATAGGGATAAGTATCAGCTCGACCTCGCGTATCTGAAATACGCGATTCCGTAACAGGGTGAGTTCTTAAGAATTCTGGTACACCCTGCCCTGCAAATCGAGTAGCTTGCTGAAGTCGCTCAAAAAAAGTCGGCATACTGCGTGGATCAAAATGCGTAGCCGCCAAGGTTTGCATACCAACACGATCTGCTTCAGCTTCATTCTCACGAGTAAAATTAATCTGAAATTGCACACTCCCTCCCATAATCGCCATGATGGCAGCCTGTCCCATGGCGGCAGAGTGCGTACCCAATAATATAGCACCTAACATCCCAGCCGCTGTTGGAATAGATAGTCGACTTGAAGCCTCGGCAGCCCTAAATAAATGCCGCTGGGTAATATGTGAAATTTCATGGGCAATGACTGATGCCAATTCACTTTCAGCTTCAGTCATTAAGATTAATCCTGAGTTAACGCCAATATAACCACCTGGGCCTGCGAAAGCGTTAATATCATTTTCCATGACTACAAAGAAATGAAACGGGTGGCCGGGATCATCACTATTAGCGGCTAACTTTCGCCCTATTGCTTGAATATACTCGTGAATTTCAGCATCTTCATTAATAGAAATTTGTGAATGCAAGCTTCTGAAAAATTCTTCGCCAAACTCTTTTTCTTCAGCCGGAGATATTAAGGTGCCTGAGGAATCACCCATATCAGGCAATTCTATTTTATTGATCTCAACTGCCTGCCGTGACACAGGAAATAGAGTAAGACTTATGGCCAAAATAATTGCAGAGCGTTTAAACATTAGGTCTCAAATTGTTATAGATAACTTAAATAAGCTAGAATTGGTTGTTTATTCAAAGAATACCATTATTTATCTTCTGACATTAGGCAGCCAAACAAAAAATTCAAGTCATTACAGAATAAAAACAACTGTATGCTCCTGATAGGATCTAGAAGGCACTTATCATATGTTATTATAAAACATCTCAATTAAACTCTGACTTAAAGAATTACCACAAGAAATATGAAATTTACCATACAAGTCAATTCTAGTCCTTATCATTGCAACGCAGGACAGACCGCCTATCGTTTTATTATGGCTGCCTTGGCACAAGAGCACCAAATATTTCGGGTATTTTTCTACCATGATGGGATATATCATGCCTTCAACTACTCAACCCCTCCTGATGATGAACTACAACTCACAACATTATGGAGTAACTTAGCTGAGCAATATCATGTTGATTTAGTCGTCTGTATTTCTGCCGCGCAACGCCGTGGCTTATTGCATGATGATGAAGCGAGTAAACAAGGTAAACAAGATAATGATTTAGCGGCTGGTTTTCGTATTTCCGGCTTAGGACAGCTAATCGAAGCTACTTTAGTGACTGATCGATTAATCGTATTTGGATAAACCTTGATTAAACGTTATTTATTTATCTTATGTAAAGCTGCTCACAGCGGAGCTTATGCGCAAGAAATGCTCGATATTATTTTAACAACCGCAGCTTTTGATCAGGCCGTGAGCATTTTATTGTTAGATGACAGCGTGTTTCAGTTAAAAAAACATCAGTACCCTGAAAAATATGACATGAAAGATATTGCCGCTATTTTTTCCGCTCTTGAAATTTATGACATCAAAGACATTTACATAGAAAGAGAGTCGTTATATGAACGAGGACTCAGTGTCGATGATTTATGCTTGCCTGTGCAAATCCTCGCACGAAAGGCAATAAGCAAATTAATGCAACAATTTGATGTGATTTTTTCTGGGTAATCCTTGCACTTTTAATAACTGGGAATGTAACGACATGCAAAAAAATGTATTGATCACCGGCGCAGCTAAACGCATTGGTGCTACCTGCGCTAAGCATTTACATGAGCACGGCTGCAATATTTTCTTGCACTACAAAACAGCTGAAGCTGAGGCAATCAAACTCTCTAATCAATTCAATCTAAAACGAGATAATTCTTCATTCATTATGCAGGCTGACCTTCTAATTGAAGAACAACGCGCAGCACTCGCCGAAGCTGCCTGTTTAGCATGGGGTGGCATAGATGTGTTAATTAATAATGCCTCAGCCTTTTATCCTACGGCAATACCTACTGTATCCGAACAACAATGGGATGAATTATTCGGTAGTAATTTAAAAGCCCCTTTTTTTTTAGCGCAATCCCTATCAAAAACATTAGCCCTTAATAAAGGCTCTATTATTAACATTATCGATATCCATGCTGAACATGGACTACCTGGCTATTCTGTCTACAGCATGGCTAAAGCGGGATTACAGGCCATGACTAAGATTCTTGCAAAAGAATTAGCCCCATCGGTACGTGTTAATGGGATCGCTCCAGGTGCTATTTTATGGCCTAACAATCCTAGCTCCGAACAACATCAAAATGATATTTTACAACGTATCGCCTTAGGTCGATGCGGTGAGCCTTTAGATATAGCGAAGGCCATTTGGTTTTTAATCAATGATGCGGATTATATGACAGGGCAAATATTAACCATTGATGGTGGACGCACCTTGTTTTATTGAAATAATTAAGCCCAAGAGGTTGAAATTTTCTGTTGCTTAAGATCCGTCTTATCAAATCTCTCCCAGAGCTCAGCATAACTCAAGCCATTTACTGGATGCGTCAAGGAAGGAGCTACTTCCGCTAAAGGTTCAAGCACAAAAGCATAAGATTCAATCTCGTCACGCGGTATCTGTAATCGACCATCATTAATCACTAAATCATCGTATAAAAGAAGATCTAAATCGAGGGTTCGTGAAGAAAACTTCTGACTATCTCTAGTCCGACCATTAGCTAATTCAATATTTCTTAATTGTTTAGCGACTTCTTTCACGGGCAGTTCTGAATTAAAACCAACCACCAAATTATAAAAACTATCTCCAGCAAAACCAACAGACTCTGAGTTATAAACACTTGATATAATCAGCTCCCCAAAAACCTGCCTTAATGCTTTTATACTAGACGGAATATATATTTCCTTATCAATATTGCTCCCTATACTAATATAACCTTTAGACATAGGTTATTTTTCTCCTCTTTCAATAACAAGCCCAACATCACTAGCACCTCTTATTGCACCTTTTTTATTTAATGAAATACGCACCCAAGGCGTAGCAAATTCATTCAGGATAATATTGGCTATCTCGGTAATTAATTTTTCAACTAAAAGAAACTGACTGTCTTCAACAAAAGAAATAATCCGTTTTGAAACCGCTTTATAATCTAGGGTATATTGAATATCATCGGTTTCGGCTGCTTTTTTTATATCAAAGGCCATTTCAATATCCAGTACAACCGTTTGCTTAGTTTCTCTTTCCCAATCGTAAATACCGATGATTGTTTCAATTTCAAGTCCGCCTAAAAAAATGATGTCCATTATTGTTTCCGGTTATTATGTGTTAATTTTATAATCAGTAAGTATCAAGTAAATATGCTCACCTTACAAGTTCTGAATAAGGAAATCGTTATATGATTGAATGGCTGTTTGTTCCAATGGCTTATCTTATAGGCTCTATTTCAAGTGCGATTATAATATGTCGCTTAATGGGCTTACCTGATCCGCGTGAGCAAGGTTCAGGCAATCCAGGCGCAACCAATGTTATGCGCATAGGCGGAAAAAAAGCTGCTGTCATTACATTGCTGGGCGATTTACTTAAAGGTTTTATCCCCGTTTATATCGTTAATTTATTAGGTGGGTCTGCTTTATTATTAGCAAGCATTGGGCTTGCCGCTTTCATGGGTCATCTTTACCCAGTATTTTTCAAATTTAAAGGCGGAAAAGGCGTAGCAACTTCCATAGGTGTATTGCTAGGCTTTTCATCGTTACTGGGACTTGCGTTTACAGCAACATGGCTGCTTATATACAAAATAGGGAAGATTTCTTCCGCGTCTGCATTAATCGCCTCTGTTTTATCACCTATTTATGCTTGGTATATAACAGGTGATATTTCCATAGTCGGAGCATCAATCATCATGATGCTCTTCTTACTTTGGCGACATAAAAGTAATATTCAACGCCTATTAGCGGGCGAAGAATAATAAAGTAAACCTTCTAACGGTTTTTAATACAGCTCACTAATCGGCCAACGAGGTCTTGCAAAAATATCTAATCCTTGTTGCTGGCCAAGCATTAAGCGCTGACAGCCAGCATAGGCAATCATAGCGCCATTATCTGTACAAAACTCCAGTCTTGGAAAATAGATTTGCGCTTGCTCTTTTATCGTCATCTCAGTTAATAATGCTCGAACTTGGTAGTTGGCGCTAACACCGCCAGCAACAACCAATCGTTTTAAACCTGTTTGTTGTAAAGCACGTTTACATTTAATCGTCAGCGTTTCGGCAACTGCTAGTTGAAACGCTGCAGCGATATCAGCCTTATCTTGCGCTGTTTTTTCAGAGGCATTAATGGTATTAAGCGCGAAGGTTTTTAAACCACTAAAACTAAAATCCAATCCAGGACGATCAGTCATAGGTCGCGGAAATTTAATTTTCGGACGTCCTTGTTCAGCTAACTTCGATAGCTTAGGCCCACCTGGATAACTAAGACCTAACATTTTCGCTGTTTTATCAAAGGCTTCTCCCGCGGCATCATCTAACGATTCTCCCAGCAATAGATATTCACCTATCTGATTGACCTGCACCAGCAAAGTGTGTCCGCCGGAAATTAATAAAGCCACAAACGGAAATGCAGGAGGATTCTTCTCCAACATAGGTGCAAGTAAATGACCCTCCATATGATGCACGCCAATGGCAGGAATATTCCATGTCCACGCTAAACTTCTTGCTGTCGACGCACCTACCAATAAAGCACCCATTAAACCAGGGCCAGCTGTGTAGGCAATGCCGTTAATGTCGGCACTAATGAGCTGACTTTCTTTAATTAATTGCTTAATAAGAGGCACCAGTTTACGGATGTGATCACGTGAAGCTAACTCAGGTACAACACCTCCATATTCACTATGCATCTCAATTTGACTATATAAAACATGATTAATTAAACCTCTCTCAGCATGATAAATAGCTACGCCAGTTTCATCGCAGGAGGTTTCTATTCCTAAAACGTACATTGATTTTTTTGAAAATTAGAAAAGTGAATGTATAATTGCCGATTGTATCTGTTCTGTGGATAGCTGTTATCCTGCAATCAATATTAACATAATTGGAATCATATAATGCCGTCAGTGAAAATTAAAGAAAACGAACCATTTGATATTGCTATTCGCCGTTTCAAACGCGCTTGTGAAAAAGCCGGTGTATTAGCTGAAGTTCGTCGTCGTGAGTTCTACGAAAAACCAACTGCTGAACGTAAGCGTAAAGGCGCAGCAGCTGTTAAACGTCACTTGAAAAAACTAGCACGTGAGCGTTATGCATTGAAAAACCTTCGCCGTGGACGTCCAGTTCTGTAACTTAGGCTATCATAATGGATTTACTAACTGATAGCATCAGGGAAGACATGAAAGCCTCTATGAAAGGAGGCCATAAAGTCAGATTAGGCGTAATACGCTTAATGTTGGCCGCCATAAAACAAGTTGAAGTTGACGAGCGTATCCAACTTGATAACAATCGTGTCATTTTGGTGCTAGACAAAATGCTAAAACAGCGCCGTGAATCTATAAAGCAATTTACCGATGCCAATCGACTTGATTTAGCAGTTATTGAAGAAGCTGAAATTATAGTCATTCAAGACTTCCTACCGAAACCACTATGTGAACAAGAAATTGATGACATGGTGAGTAATGCAATACAACTATCTAAAGCAGAATCTGTTAAAGATATGGGCAAAGTTATGGCTTTACTCAAAGAAAAAATGCAAGGCCGTGCCGACATGTCTATAGTCAGTAATAAAATAAAGGCAGCATTAGCTGAGTAAATTTACCTAGGTAAAAAAATGTCAGGTAGAATCCCTAGAGATTTTATAGATGATCTATTGGTGCGAGTTGATATAGTCGACTTAATCGATTCGCACACTCCTCTAAAGAAAACAGGCGCTAACTATGTTGCCTGCTGCCCCTTCCATACAGAAAAAACGCCTAGCTTTTCTGTAAACAGAAATAAACAGTTCTTTCATTGCTTTGGTTGCGGAATCAGCGGAAATGCTATCAGCTTTCTAATGAATCTAAATAATTTAGAATTCGTTGAGGCCGTTGAAGATCTTGCCGCCTTTGCAGGAATAGACGTAGCTAGAGAATCAAACACCCACCAAGCAAGCGAAAAAAAAGAAGACTTAAACAGCCTCTATCAACTAATGGAACAAACTGCCGACTTTTATGTACAGCAGTTACGTAACAGTGATGATGGCAAAAAGGCAGTTGATTACTTAAAAGCTCGAGGCGTCAATAGTGATTGCGCAAATGAATTCTTACTGGGATACGCACCCGATGAATGGAAAGCTTTAGCTAACTCCTTTGATCACAACGCCTTAATCAAAGCAGGATTGCTGATCAGCAAGGAAGACGGACAGGTCTACGACCGATTTCGCAACAGAATTATTTTTCCTATTCGCGATAAACGTGGTCGGATCGTCGGCTTTGGTGGGCGCGTAATGAATGATTCCCTGCCAAAATATCTAAATTCACCAGAAACCTCCTTGTTTCATAAAGGCAATGAAGTATACGGACTATATGAATTACTAAAGAAAAATCCAAAGCCACCACAAATCCTTATCGTTGAAGGCTATATGGATGTAATTAGCCTCTCGCAATTCGGTGTCAATTACGCGATTGCAGCATTAGGCACAGCCATATCACAAACTCATCTTAACTTATTATTCAGATTCTCACCGGAAATAGTATTGTGCTTTGATGGCGACAAAGCAGGGCAAGCAGCAGCATGGAAAGCCATGGAACCCATTTTTTTGAGCCTAAAAGATAATCGCTCTTGCCGAATCATGATGTTGCCACAAAATCAAGATCCAGACTCTCTGATCCGCAAAGAAGGCTTATCAAGCTTCACTCTACGTGTACAATCGGCCCAAGCTTTATCAGATTATTTTTTTGAAACTCTATCTGAAAATCTCAATCTTTCTGAAATGGAAGGGCGTGCCCAACTAATTGGAAAAGCTAAGCCCTATATAGACAAATTACCCGAAGGCATTTTTCGTGAATTAATGCTTTCTCGTTTAAAAACAACGTCTGGAATATCAACACTCAATACCTTTGATAGCACATCTACAACAAGTAAGCTTAATTTAAAGAAAAACACATACAAGGCACCCGTTCAATCTGCACCTGCAAAATCTGCCAGAACTGCCACAGCATTATTATTGCAAAACCCTAGACTCATCCACAATATAGATAATAAAGATACAAATTGGGATGATTTAGATATTCGGGGCATAGATTTATTTAAAAATATACAACAGGTCATTTTAAGCAAAAACGCCATAAATACTGGTGTGTTAATAGAACATTACCGCAACACAGCAAACGAAAAATCAGTCAAGGCCCTAGCCTCTTTAAACCTTTACGTATCAGAAACAAACATAGACATGGTATTTTCTGACGCTCTTAACTCTTTATTAAAACAAGGAAAATACGCAACAATTGCAAAGCTAGAAACTAAAGCACAAAACCAAGGATTAGAACTTCACGAACAAAAATTATTAATTAAAATACTAACTGACAAATAATTTGATGCTATCTTTTTATAATTATAGTATTATTGTCTGTTGTTATGGTCGTACTAAAATAAGTAAATAATGAATCAAGAACAACAACAGTCCCAGTTAAAACAATTAATAGCCAAAGGCAAAATGCAGGGATACCTGACATATGCAGAGGTTAATGATCACTTACCCAGCGACATTGTTGATCCAGAACAAATCGAAGACATCATTGGCATGATCAATGAAATGGGCATCAAAGTCTACGAAACTGCACCCGATGAAGACTCATTAATTACCGACTCTGCTGCCGTCACTACTGATGATGAAGATGCAGAAGAAGTTGCAGCACTAGCATCAGTAGATAGTGAGTTTGGAAGAACCACCGATCCTGTTCGCATGTATATGCGAGAAATGGGTTCAGTTGAACTTTTAACCCGTGCTGACGAATTAAAAATCGCTAAACGCATAGAAGATGGTCAGCAACAACTCGTTAAAGCAATTGCTCGCTCAAGTATTGTCGTAGAAAACTTTTTACATTCTTTTGATTCAATTTCTGAAGAAGGATCTGAAGTTAGATTAACTGACTTAATTTCAGGCTTTGTTGACTTAAGTGATACTGGTGATTTAATAGTCCCACCTCCAATTTCTGACAACACAGAAGAAGTATCTGAAGTCGTTGAAGAGGAAGTAAAGGGCTTGATCTACGAGGAAGTCCTAGAAAAAGTTAATGTACTTAGAAAACAACTTAAAGCGACCACCGCACTAATTAAAAAGCAAGGCTATTTTAACGATAAAACTGAAAAATCTTTTGAGACTTTAGCTGAATTGTTCATGGAATTCAAATGGAACCCTCAATATTTAAAAAGATTAACAGCCATTATTCCAGTTGGCATTGCTAGTGTTCGAGAGCAGGAAAAACTGATTTTAGATATTTTTACTAAAGATGCCGGTATGCCACGCAAAGAATTCATTGCAGCATTCACTGAAAAAGAATTCAATTCTGAGTGGTTAGATAACTATTTAAATAATGATAGTAAGTATTCAGAAGCATTAAAAAAACGCGAAACAGACTTAAGAAAAGCTCAGCGACAATTAGCTGAACTAGAAGCAGACTTTGGCCTTAATATTAATACACTTAAAGATATCAATCGCCGCATGTCTATAGGCGAAGCAAAGGCTAGACGCGCTAAAAAAGAAATGATAGAAGCCAATTTAAGACTTGTCATTTCCATTGCCAAAAAATATACTAATCGCGGTTTGCAGTTCTTAGATTTAATCCAAGAAGGCAATATTGGCTTAATGAAAGCTGTCGATAAATTTGAATATCGTCGAGGTTATAAATTTTCCACTTATGCAACTTGGTGGATTAGACAAGCTATAACTCGATCTATTGCAGATCAAGCTAGAACCATTCGCATTCCAGTGCACATGATTGAAACAATCAATAAACTAAATAGAATTTCTCGGCAAATATTGCAAGAAATGGGGCGTGAAGCAACCCCAGAAGAATTAGCTGAGCGCATGGAAATGCCTGAAGACAAGGTTCGAAAAGTCTTAAAAATTGCCAAAGAACCTATCTCTATGGAGACCCCTATTGGCGATGATGAAGATTCTCATTTGGGAGATTTCATAGAAGATGCTAAAGTATTGTCTCCTGTGGAAGCTGCTACCATTGCAGGCTTACGTGAATCTACACAAAACGTACTTGCTGGATTAACAGCAAGAGAAGCAAAAGTTTTACGTATGCGCTTTGGTATCAACATGAATACCGACCATACCTTAGAAGAAGTTGGCAAACAATTTGATGTTACGCGCGAACGCATACGTCAAATTGAAGCAAAAGCGTTAAGAAAATTAAGACATCCTTCTCGCTCAGAACAACTAAGATGTTTTCTTGACGGCGAATAAATAAACAAAGGGCCCTTAGCTCAGCTGGTTAGAGCGTCCGACTCATAATCGGCAGGTCGTAGGTTCAAGTCCTACAGGGCCCACCATCATTAAAGAAAGAAAGGCTGCTTACGCAGCCTTTTCTATATCAAAGATTTATTTTATAGGTAACAACGTGAGCAATAACTTTAGTTTTACATCAGAATCCGTTTCAGAAGGCCATCCCGACAAAGTTGCGGATCAAATTTCTGATGCCATCCTTGATGCTTTATTAGCGCAAGATCCTAAATCGAGAGTCGCGTGCGAAACGCTAGTAAAAACCGGCATGGTCATTCTTGCAGGAGAAGTCACTACTCATGCTTGGGTTGATCTTGAAGCCTTAGTTAGAAAAGTGGTCTGTGATATCGGTTATGACCATGGAGACATAGGTTTTGACGGCAATAGTTGTGCGGTATTAAATGCCATAGGCAAACAATCATCTGACATTGCCATGGGTGTTGATGAAGGCGAAGATCATGAGCAAGGCGCAGGCGACCAAGGTTTAATGTTTGGTTATGCTAGCAATGAAACCGATGTATTAATGCCAGCTCCTATTACCTATTCACATCTACTCGTTAAACGCCAGGCGGATGTACGCAAAAATAATACCTTACCTTGGCTGCGTCCCGACGCTAAGAGTCAAATTACTTTTCGATACGAAAATAATAGACCCGTAGCCATTGATGCTGTTGTTTTATCAACTCAGCATTCACCAGAAATCAGCAATAAAGCCTTACATGAAGCGGTCATGGATGAAATCATCCTACCGGTACTACCTAAAGAATGGTTACATAAAGACACTAAATTCTTTATCAACCCTACTGGACAATTCATCATTGGTGGTCCTGTTGGCGACTGCGGCTTAACCGGTCGTAAAATTATCGTCGATACATACGGCGGCATGGCAAGGCATGGTGGCGGTGCATTTTCTGGTAAAGATCCTTCCAAAGTCGATCGCTCTGCCGCCTACATGGCTCGCTATGTAGCAAAAAACATTGTTGCAGCAGGCTTGGCTGAACGTTGTGAAATCCAAGTATCTTATGCAATCGGTATTGCTGAACCTACCTCAATCACAGTTGAAACTTTTGGCACCAGTAAATTAAGTGAAGACAGACTGGTACAAATAATAAGAGATAATTTTGACCTAAGACCTAAAGGCTTAATTGCGACCTTAGATTTATTAAAGCCCATTTATCAAACCACAGCCGCTTATGGTCACTTTGGTCGCACCGAAGACACCTTTAGTTGGGAAAAAACAGACAAAATTGACGCATTAAAAGATGCGGCAGGTCTTTAATTAAACGAAAAAAAGGAATAAACATGAGCTTTCAAGATTATAAAATTGCCGATATTTCTTTAGCCGCCTGGGGCCGTAAAGAAATCAACATCGCCGAAACTGAAATGCCAGGCTTAATGGCATTACGTAAAGAATATGGATCAGAACAACCGCTAAAAGACGCACGCATAGCTGGCTGTTTACATATGACCATACAAACAGCGGTACTTATTGAAACACTAACTGCTTTAGGCGCAGAAGTACGCTGGTCTTCATGCAATATTTTCTCTACTCAAGATCATGCCGCAGCAGCCATTGCAGCCGTAGGCATCCCAGTTTTCGCTTGGAAAGGCGAAACCGAAGAAGAGGCTGAGTGGTGTATTGCCCAAACTATAGACGGATTAGATGGCTGGCATCCCAATATGATTCTGGATGACGGTGGTGACTTAACCACGATGATGCACAACAACTACCCTGAATTAATGGCTGATGTAAAAGGCTTATCAGAAGAAACAACTACGGGCGTATTGCGTCTGTATGAAATGGTGACTAACGGTACGCTGAAAGTTCCCGCATTTAACGTCAACGATTCCGTCACTAAATCAAAATTTGATAACTTATACGGCTGCCGCGAATCTTTAGTTGATGGTATTAAGCGCGCCACGGACGTCATGATTGCCGGAAAAATTGCCGTCGTCTGCGGCTATGGTGATGTGGGTAAAGGCTGTGCGCAATCCTTGCGTGGTTTAGGTGCAACGGTTTTGATTACAGAAATTGACCCTATCTGCGCGCTACAAGCTGCAATGGAAGGTTTCCGCGTTGTAACTATGGAAGAAGCTGCACCTATCGCCAATATCTTTGTTACGGCAACCGGAAACTTCAGCATTATCACGCATGAGCACATGCTGGCCATGCGCGACCAAGCCATAGTTTGCAACATAGGTCATTTTGATGCTGAAATTGAAATTGCCTCATTACGTCAATATGAATGGGAAAATATCAAACCTCAAGTCGATCATGTCATTTTTCCTGATGGAAAACGCCTGATTATTTTAGCTGAAGGTCGTCTTGTGAATCTTGGTTGTGCAACTGGACATCCTAGCTTTGTGATGTCTAACTCATTTTGCAACCAAGTATTGGCGCAAATCGAGTTATGGAAGAACTCAGCTAGTTACAAGAATGAAGTGTACATATTACCTAAGATATTAGACGAGAAAGTTGCAAGATCACATTTACAACAAATCGGTGTGAATCTTACGGTCTTGACTGATGCGCAGGCTAAATACATCAACGTGCCTGTTGCAGGCCCTTACAAAGCAGATCATTATCGTTATTGATTAATAAACGATGACGTGTAGTATAGCCCAATATTAAACGGCTTATTGTTGGGTTACACTTTGCTAGCCCAACCTACACTTACTGACATGCATACATCACAAAAACACAGCCAGCTATATAGCTTTGAATTTTACCCGCCTAAATCACCCGAAGGTGCGGTAACTTTACAACAGGTTTATAGCAAACTCGCAGCATTAAACCCCGACTTTTTCTCCGTCACCTTTGGTGCCGGTGGCTCAACTCGCGACAAAACCTTTGATACGGTTATCGACATACAAAACCAAGGCATAGCCGCTGCGCCGCATTTATCTTGCGTTGCTTCAACAAAAGACAATATTCGCGCCATACTCAAAGATTACCAAGACAATGGCATCAGCAAGATAGTTGCGCTTAGAGGTGATTTACCTTCTGGCATGATGTCAGCCGGTGAGTTTCGATATGCTAATGAATTAGTTGAATTCATCCGCCAAGAAAGCGCTGATCACTTTCAAATACATGTAGCCGCTTATCCAGAAGTACATCCACAATCTGAGTCAGCAAATACTGACTTTAAAAACTTTAAACGCAAAGTCGATGCCGGTGCAAATGCCGCGATTACTCAGTATTTTTACAACGCAGAAGCCTACTTTTACTTCGTAGATAGATGTGAAAAAAATGCTATCACTATTCCTATAGTGCCAGGCATCATGCCCATTACTCAATATACGCAATTATTTCGCTTCTCAGAAATGTGCGGTGCAGACATTCCACGCTGGATGAAAAAACGTCTAGAAAGTTTTGGTGATGATAAAGCCTCGGTACAAGCCTTTGGCTTAGATGTTGTTAGCGAACTTTGCCAGCGTTTATTAGACAATGGCGCCCCTGGCTTGCATTTTTATACCATGAATCAATCGGCACCATGTTTGGCTATTATAGATCGACTAAAACCATAGACAAACCTTACTCTTAAAAGCGAACACATGAGCAATCAATCTCTTTCAAAACGTGACCTCTCGGTTTTGTGGCATCCATGTACACAAATGAAAGACCATGAAAGCTCAGCCATCATTCCTATTAAAAAAGGCCAGGGTGTTTGGCTAGAGGATTTTGATGGCAATCGCTACTTAGACGCCATCAGTTCTTGGTGGGTTAATTTATTTGGTCACGCAAATCCACACATTAATGCCGCACTTAAAGACCAAATCGACAACCTAGAACAAGTAATTTTTGCAGGCTTCAGCCATGAACCTGCCATCTATTTAGCAGAACAACTGGTCGCGGTAACGCCCAAAGGTCTTGAGCGCTGTTTTTATGCTGACAACGGCTCCTCTGCGGTAGAAGTTGCGCTCAAAATGAGTTTTCATTATTGGCGAAATAATAATCAAACCAATAAAACCAAATTCATCACCTTAGAAAACAGTTATCACGGTGAAACCTTAGGTGCCCTTGCCGTCGGTAATGTCGCGTTATACAAAGAAACCTACGCGCCGTTATTAATGGAAGTTATTACTGTACCGGGCCCTGACTGTTACTACCGAGAACCTGAAGAATCTTGGGCGGATTATTCCACGCGCCGTTTTGCCTTGATGGAACACACCTTACAACAACACGCAGACAGCGTTTGCGCGGTCATTATAGAACCCCTAGTACAATGCGCCGGCAATATGCGCATGTACGATCCTATTTATTTAACTCTGCTACGTGCTGCTTGTGATAAATACCAAGTCCATTTAATTGTCGATGAAATCGCCGTGGGTTTTGGGCGCACAGGTACTTTATTCGCTTGTGAACAAGCCGCTATCAGCCCAGACTTCATGTGTTTATCTAAAGGCTTAACCGGTGGTTATTTACCGCTATCGGCAGTCATGACCACTAACGAAATCTATCAAGCATTTTATGACGACTATCATAAGCTTAATGCTTTCTTACATTCGCATAGCTACACAGGCAATGCCTTAGCTTGCCGAGCAGGCTTGGCAAGCTTAGAAATTTTTCAACAGAACAAGGTTATCGAAAACAATAAACGACTAGCGACCATCATGAAGCAGATGACCGCTCATTTTATTGAACATGCCCATATCGGCGAAGTTAGGCAAATGGGCATGATAGTCGCTATCGAGCTGGTCAAAAACAAACAAACCCGTGAACCGTATCCTTGGCAAGAACGCCGAGGCCTTAAAGTTTATCAATACGCCTTGTCTAAGGGGGTATTATTACGTCCGCTAGGCAATGTGATTTATTTTATGCCACCTTACATCATCACCGAAGAGGAACTTTTATTGATCGCTAAAGTGGCTTTTGATGGCATACAGTGGGCGCTTAAGGATTAATATGAGAGTTTCCAGATTATATACAACAGCCAACTTAACAACAGACAAAACCATAGCACTCGATGATGACAATGGTCATTATGTAAGAACGGTGTTGCGCTTAAAAAAAGATACCGACATTATCCTATTCAATGGCACGGGCGGTGAATATTTATGTACCATCTCTGAAGTCAGTCGTAAAGCAGTAATCATAGATATTAAAGACTGGCTAGAGCGTAGCGCAGAATCACCTTTAATAGTCACACTGGGCTTAGGTATTTCACGCGGCGATCGCATGGATTTTACTGTACAAAAAGCCGTGGAATTGGGGGTTACCCACATCACCCCCTTAATGACTGAACATTGCGTGGTACAACTTAAAGGCGAAAAAAGACCGCAACGCTTAGTGCATTGGCAAAAAATAGCCCAACATGCTGCAGAACAAAGTGGCAGAACCCTAGTGCCGCCTTTAACAGATATTCATCATTTGCAACATTGGGTAACCCAGCAACAAGGACTTAAAGTATTCCTTGATCCTTATGCCTCAACCTCACTCGCTGAACTCAGCCCCATAAACGGACAAGTGACTTTGCTCACTGGCCCAGAAGGTGGCTTTGCCGATCAAGAACGAGAACTCGCCAAAGCCGCTGGCTTTATCCCAGTCTGCATGGGTAAGCGTATACTAAGAACAGAAACCGCCTCCTTAGCGGCCTTAGCGGCCGTACAAATACTCTGGGGAGATTTTGCACCCTCTACCCTAGCTAATTCAGCAGCCTAAATGCTACGCACACTCTATTACGCCCTGTTACCACTATTAATATTGCTAATCGCAATAGCCTTGGCCTGCGTGGTCAGCTATTTTATAGTACTAGGCTTCGGTGAGTTTGTTGAATTTAGAAAGCTTATCAGTAAAAGCACCCAAGTATTTCTTATCTTAAGCATATTCCCCATCAGCTATTACCTTAAATTAACTAAGGCAGAACTAGGCTTTTCCTCGCTACCGGTATTTTTAAAACAATTAGCACTAGGCTTTGGTCTTGGCTTTATCACCTTAATGCCGGTGTTTATTATTTTGTACTTATTAGGTGTCAATGTACTGGATGATACACAAATCTGGACTACCGGCGTCGTTGTGAAAAAGCTAATCATCAGCTTACTGCTTGCATTATTGATTTCATTAATTGAAGAGCCCTTATTTAGAGGCCTGTTATTGGTCAGCTTACAGAAGAAACTACCTGTCATATCTGCCATCATGATTAGTGCTAGTTATTATGCTGCCCTGCATTTTTTAAACAGTAACACAAACATCGCAGCCCAAGATCTTAAGCTCTATAGTGGCTTTACACTACTCACGGAAGCCTTTACCAATCTATTAAATCCCACTATTTTTTCAGCCTTTCTGGCTTTATTAATGGTTGGCATTTTTCTAGGCGTACTCAGAACACAAGTAAAATCTAGTTTAGGCTTTTGTATCGGCTGCCATACTTGCTGGGTCTGGCAAATCAAAATGAATAAGGCCTTATTTAATACCGACTTTAATTCTGACTATCACTACTTAGTCAGTAGTTATGATGGTGTGATTGGGCCATTCGTAACCATCTGGCTGCTATTAGCGGTGATTAGCTATTTTATAGTTAGGCAGCTTAAAAGGACATGACGCTAATGGTCACTAACGGTTAATGACTGAATTAAATTCAAGGTTCTTTGCGGCAGTTTTTCATCAGATGTCTCTTCTAAGTTTAAACGGGCATCTTCATGTACCGTGGTCATAAACTTTAACAATTGCATCTCAAAACGCATTTTTGTTTCAAGATCATCCGCTTCCCACATTTTATTTAATAGCTGTTTAGCATGATGATGAATAGTAAAGGCAACGGCCACCGGCAAATGGGCATAGCTAAGCTGTATAGATTGTTTAAGCTGGTCTAAAGAAGCTAAATATTGCTTATAGTCCTTAATGTCTTGCTTACATTGAGTCTTAAGCATCATAAGTTCTGCCTCATTTTTAACCTCTAACAGCGAAATTTCATGAGCTAACAAGACACTTTTATTTTTTAATGCTATTTCCAGCGCTTTTTCAGCCATAGCACGCTCATGCTTTAACTTAAGCAATTGCTCTTGATTAGCTGTTTGCCACTGTAAATCCTCATCTTTTAGGCTGTAAAAAAACCTGACCAGTTTAAAAGCCCAGCGTTTTATTATCGTCATTAGCTACCAACCTGCATATCATCTTCCATCTATTTGTTTGTAATATGTTATTACTTAACTTCCCAATTGTTAACGATAAAACTGTCAGTTGACTAGGCCATTTCGTCTGATCTATTGGTTAAAAATACCCTCCCTAGGCGATAACCCAATTAATCAATGCCCTCAAGCTTTCGCTGTAAAATCAACAACGAATCTACATCTTTAAGCGCTAACCACTGCCTATGATCTTGTTGTAATTGCACATAAGTTGCCTTAGGCAACTGCTGTTTAAGTCTTAATAAATCTCTAGCAATCGTTTTAGATAATAGCTGTAACTGCTGTTGATCATTAGTGTTCAACAACTGCTTTCTTTTTAATTTAGTAAAATAACTAATTTGCACAGTTCTAAAATGCAACAAGCGTATCAGTCTGTCTTGCTTAGCCTGAATAAACCATACACGCCTCTGTAGCCTTTGACTAGCCGAAAAATAAGATTTCCATGTCAGCAAATTATGCTTAATGATCATTAATAAGCCTGCCACCACGAGCAACAGAAAAGCGCTTAAGAGTGTGACTATAGCCAACTGAGTGAATAACTCAGGCAGACTAGGCAAACTTAATTTGAGTAATAAATCGGCAATCATCATCATAGCGAAAGCCGCTAAGGTTAATAAAATCATCAATTTAATAATCATAAGCACCAAATTCTACGCAACAATGTTGGCCATTGTACTCAATTTTATGGCTATGCTCTATTTCATTAAGGTGAATAACAGCTCAACTGCACCCGCTATAAGCTATGTGACTAAACCTCTGGGTTCGATAGCTCTGTTGTTTGATTGGAATTTGCCAATAGAACTCTAATCATCAAGAGATGAGGAAACTTTCGCAGCGTATTTAGAGTTCACCATAATTTCTAAGAAATCCGCTCCAAGCATAATAACTTTCGGTACTATTCTAAAATCTTAATGCAATATCTTGGCTTTACCTGATCTGCTTAGATTTGCTAAAATTTGTTGTCTGCAACATATTTACTATTGTTGCTACAACCCATTGCAGAGCCAATCATATTGATTATCCTAAATGCATACATACACTGAAAATAATTTAGCTTAATTCTCACTCTTATTTAAAATCAAATTGACTTAACCTTCAATAACAGCGTTAATAAACACTCATTCATATTTATTTATGATCCTCAGAAAACCATAAAAACTATAAAAAGAAAAGCAATGTCCATATCCAATTACATTTACAATTTTTTTCGTACAGGCGAATATTCAAACAGAGCACTCATTAACAAACTTGGCGTCGGTGAGTCTTTAGTCGGAGATGGCAATGAAATTGCTCATATCGACCTGATCATTGGCCCAAGAGGCTCTGTTGCCGAGTCAGCATTTGCCAATGCCTTAACTAATAACAAACATGGCTTTTCTACCTTATTAGCCGTTGTTGCCCCTAACCTGATGGTTAAGCCTGCCACTATTTTATTCAACAAAGTCACAATCAAAGGCTCTAAACAAGCCGTACAAATGTTTGGCCCAGCGCAACGTGGTGTTGCTATGGCTGTAGCTGATTGCGTTGAAGATGGTACTATTCCAGCTGATGAAGCAGATGATCTATTTATATCTGTCGGCGTATTTATTCATTGGCTAGCCGAGGATGATGCTTTAATTGAAAAGTTTAACTACGAAGCAACTAAAGAAGCCTTGAAACGAGCGATTGCTGGAACACCTACCGCAGCTGAAGTGGTTGCAGAAAAAACAACTGCGTTACATCCCTTTGCTGTCAATATAGACGTTTAAACTCTATCACAGTGGCGACATTAACTTGTCGCCTTCTTAATTGTTAGAGCAAAAAAAAGGGCCTTTCGGCCCTTTTTTATTTACTGTAATAATTATGCTTCTTTATCTTCGTCTTTTTCTACTTCTTTAATACTTAATCTGACTCTACCTTGGCGGTCAATTTCAAGCACTTTAACTTTAACGATGTCGCCTTCATTTAAGCGATCACTGACTTTATCAACATGCTCATCTGAAATTTGTGAAATATGAACTAAACCGTCTTTACCAGGCAGTATCGTTACAAAGGCACCAAAGTCCATCAATCTAGCCACTTTACCTTCGTAGATTTTTCCTACTTCAACTTCAGCAGTAATCTCTTCAATAAGGCGACGAGCTTCTTCGCCTGCGGCTTTATCAACGGATGCGACCTTTACTATGCCATCATCTGTCAAATCAACGCTAGCACCGGTTTGTTCGGTAATACTACGTATCGTTGCACCACCTTTACCGATAACTTCACGAATTTTTGCAGGATCAATTTTAAAAGTAATGATACGTGGCGCAAAATCAGACATTTCATCACGCGTACTAGCCAAGGCTTTATTCATTTCGCCAAGGATATGTAAACGACCGTGTTTAGCTTGTTCCAAAGCAGTCTTCATGATTTCTGAAGTAATACCGTCTATCTTGATATCCATTTGTAGCGCAGTAATACCGTCTACAGAACCTGCCACTTTAAAATCCATATCTCCTAAGTGATCTTCATCACCCATGATGTCAGATAAAACCGCAAAGTTATCACCTTCTTTAATCAAGCCCATTGCGATACCAGCAACAGGTGATTTAATAGGCACACCAGCATCCATTAATGCCAAACTACTACCACAGACTGAAGCCATAGAGCTTGAGCCATTAGATTCAGTGATTTCAGAAACCACACGTATGGTATAAGGAAATTCATCCATATTCGGCAGAACAGCTGCTACACCGCGTTTTGCTAAACGACCATGACCAATTTCACGTCGTTTTGGCGAACCAACAAAACCAGTTTCGCCTACACTGTAGGGAGGAAAGTTGTAATGCAACATGAACGGCTCTTTATATTCACCGGCCAACGCATCAATAATCTGCGCATCACGAGCAGTCCCTAAGGTAGCAACCACTAAGGCCTGAGTTTCGCCACGCGTAAACAAGGCAGAACCATGGGTTCTTGGTAAGACACCCGTTCTAATGCTAATAGGTCTAATTTTATCTAAGGCACGACCATCAATACGTTTGCCTTCATTAAGAATGGCATTACGTACTATGCTATATTCTAGATGTTCAATAATGCCTCGAATGTCTTTTTCAGCATAATTGATCGCTAACTTTTCAACAACCGCATTACGAATACCTTTAAGGTGCTCTTGACGTACTAATTTTTCAGCGATGGTATACGCATCTTTAATGCCAGCTTCAACTTCAGCTGTCACTAATCTAATCAATTCATTATTAGCTTCTGGAGCAACCCACTCAACAACGCCAGCGCCTGCATCTTTAGCAAATTCATTGATGGCATTAATAGCCACTTGCATTTGTTCGTGACCAAACAATACTGCACCCAGCATTATTTCTTCAGAAAGGCCTATAGCTTCAGATTCAACCATTAATACCGCATGAGCCGTACCAGCAACAACTAAGGTTAACTCTGAATCTTTTAATGCACTAGGCGATGGATTTATTAAATAAGCACCGTCTTTATAACCAACACAAGCGGCGCCTATAGGGCCATTGAAAGGCAAGCCTGAAACAGCTAAAGCAGCTGAGGCGCCTAACAAAGCAGGGATTTCTGGATCAACTTCAGGATTTAACGAGATGACAGTAGCAATAATCTGAACTTCGTTGGTATAGCCTTCAGGAAATAAAGGACGTATAGGTCTATCAATCAGTCTTGATGTTAACGTCTCTTTTTCGCTAGGACGACCTTCCCTTTTAAAAAATCCACCGGGGATTTTTCCAGCAGCATAAGCTTTTTCTTGATAATTAACCGTTAATGGAAAAAAATCTCCGCCAGCCGCTTCTTTTTTACCAACGACAGTAACAAGTAAGGATGTACCATCAACATCGATGATGACAGCGCCGTCAGCTTGACGTGCTATTTCACCAGTTTCTAAACTAACGAGTTTATCGCCGTACTGAAATTCTTTCCTAATAGGATTCACTATTGGGTTCCTTTGTGTAAAGGTTATATAGAGGCAAGTATTGGGTTAGTGCGAACTAACCCAACCTACAGAGGTAGCGTTTTTATGGGGTTTTTACTTACGTAAACCTAAGCGCTCAATCAATGAACGGTAACGACTAATATCTTTATTTTTTAAATAATCTAACAACTTACGACGTTGATTAACCATACGCAACAAACCACGACGTGAATGGTTGTCTTTTTTATGTGCTGCGAAATGAGGTGTTAAATGGGTAATATGGGCTGTTAACAAAGCAACTTGTACTTCAGGTGAACCTGTATCAGTTTCAGATTGACGATACGCTTCGACTACCGCTTTTTTTTGTTCTGCTGTAAATGGCATTTATAATCCCTAAGATTAAAATTAAAATAAAAGCCGTCCTAAAGACGACTTTGAATTACATTGATTTCCACGTTAGGGTGTAGAAATCAATATTTGCTAAGTAGCGATTAACTATTTCGCTACGGATTATCCATATTGAATAATCGCTTGGGCGCTATTTTACCATCCAATAGCATTTCTCCCAAGCCTAAAAAAACTTCATCCTGATATAAGCGCACTGTACCTTCAATTGTACCGCCCACTAACTGCAGCGATTGACCATAGTTGATGGCCACTGCTTGCTGCTCAGATACATATACAGCAGGAAAAGCCTGTAATGGAGTGTCGATAGCCATCAACGAGCGCTTTAATTCTTCAGCAGTCATCGCCGTCAATTGCTCTATCGTCTTAGCTTCCGTTATATTAAACATGCCCGCCTCAAGACGACGCAAGGCTAATACTGTGCCACAGACTCCTAAAGCATCACCTAAATCTTCTGCCAAGGACCGTATATAAGTACCTTTAGAACAAAATACCTCCAAAACTAATTGATTATTCTTATCCTGTCCTGTCAAAGAACTTGCTAATAATTTAAGCTCAAAAATACTAATGCGCCTAGCTTTACGCTCAATGGTAATGCCCTCTCTTGCAAGTTCATACAGCTTTTTACCATTATGTTTTAGAGCAGAGTACATGGGCGGGACTTGATCAATTTCACCAACAAAGCGCTGTAAACAAAGCATTAGTTCATCATTAGCGATATCAGGTACAACGACCGTTTTAATAACCTCACCCTCTGCATCACCTGTGTCGGTCATAACACCTAACTGAATCACGACTTGATAACGCTTATTATCATCCAGCATCATTGCAGAAACTTTAGTCGCCTCACCAAAACATAATGGCAATAAACCGGTTGCTAAGGGATCAAGACTGCCAGTATGTCCAGCCTTATTAGCGTTAAACAGTCTACGCACTTCTTGCAAGGCCTTATTAGATGAAACCCCCAGACGCTTATCCAGTAATATGATGCCATGCACATTAAGGCCGGACTTACGTTTACTCATATTGATTCATTCTCGATACTTTTAAATAAATAAGGCGGGACAGTTTAGCTTAAACATTCACTTTTAGACAGGTCACTTAAATGCAGGCAAAAGGCGAAAGGTTAAAGGCGAAGAACTATGCCTAGCAACAACCAGTCTTCCAAGCTTAACCTTCGCCTTTAGCCTTTAACCTGCGCTTAAAACATCCTACCTTAAGTTGAAAGCCGACTATTACAATCAGAATAACGAAAACCATCAATCTATAATAGCCTTATCCAGATGCTTACTAGAACTCAAACCCTTCAACTTAGATTTATCTTTAATACCAGCAAATCGAGTTCCCGTTAAATCAGCACCAGAAAAATCAGTATCCTCTAAAGTAGTCCCGGTTAAGTCGGCTCCTGACAAATTAGCGCCGCTAAAATCAGCGCCCGATAAATCCACACCAAATAACACGGCATTTTCTAGATTAGCGCCAGAAAAATTGGCGTAGCGCATTAACGCCCGATCAAAATTAGCATGTGAAAGGTTAGCCCCCGTTAAATTAACATTATTTAAACTCGCTCGCATCAAACCCATGGACTGATTTTTCATATCAGCCCCCCATGCCGCATAAGATAAATCAGCATGAGCTAAATTAGCCCTATCCATCACGCCTATAAAGCGACTATGACTTAAATCTGCATAACTCAAGTTTGCGCTGCCGACATGCACGCCAAAAATACTGGTCTTAGAAAGGTTGGCATGCTCAAAATTAACTTTCGATAACACCGACAAGTCTAAATTCAAGCCAGACAAATCACAGCGACTAAAGTTAGAGCGACGTAAATCAGAGCCCCATAGATCAGCATTTTTAAAGTCTAGATTGGATAAATCAAGATCCGTCAGGTCTTTTCTTCGTAAATCAGCAGGATGAGTCTTATCGGCCTGAGCTAAGCGTTGTTCAACACTAGATCGGTCTAAATCTGCTGCCCTTGCCGACATACAAAATAAAACCACTAACGCCGGCCAGTAAACAAAAATCTTCATGGACAATACCTTCATTGAGTGAGCAAACACTAAGCAAACTAAAAAAAATCTACCAAACTTTAACGGCAGTTAAGCACTATTGCAACTAAAGCTTAGAACATCATCACACCGCACTTTTAATTAGCTTAGTTGGCAGATTTCAGAAGCTAAGGTATAGTCAACATTACTATTAGCCTTTATTCATTCTCACTATGACTCTAGAATCTAACTCACTTAGCAGCCCTATTTTACTAAGCCCGATTGATATTGGCCCTTATCACTTTGTAGTGGTCAAGTTTTTTAAGACACAGAGATAGGTTGTTTCATAGCCATATTGGCTTCATAGTTATTGGGCGAAACATATCCCAATGTAGAATGTAATCGCTGACTATTATAGAAATTAATTATATAGTCGTTGATATTACGCAT
>CAMDNJ010000030.1 GCA_945902915.1 Crenothrix polyspora
TCATGAATATTTCTGTATCGATTGATTTTATGCAGCTTAAAAGTGCAGTTGCACAATGCGATGTTAATGAAAAGTTGGAATTGTTACGATTACTGGAAAATGAAACGTTCCCAAGCCGCTTTAAAAAATATCTTGAACAACTAAAAACCGATACCTTGAGCTTGGACGATATTACCGCAGAAGTAGAAGCCACTAGGCAGGCAAGATACAATGCGCGTTGTAATTGATACTAATATTTGGATTAGCTTTCTCATCGGTAAAACGCTAATCGATTTAAGAGATGCGATTATTTCCGGTCGCATCACGATTTTGTTTAGTGAGGAGCTTTTTGCGGAATTGATTGAGGTATTACAACGGCCTAAATTTAAAAAATACTTTTCTGCGACGGCTATTGAGCAATTAATTGTTTTACTTTATGACCGCGTGGAATGGATTGAGATAACACGTCACTTTGACGATTGCCGAGATAAAAAAGACAACTTTCTGCTGGATTTATCGGTCTCAGGGCATGCCGATTATTTAGTGACCGGTGATGATGATTTATTAACATTAAATCCATTTTATGGCATCGAAATTGTTTCATATCGTACTTTTCAAGATTCACTTCCAGCTCTTTAGCTTTAAAAAATAAACACATGGCAGGGTCAGAATAAAGTTTTTTTGTAACGATGAGCTAACGATTTACGTTTTCCTCAATATATCAAAACGTTTCGTACGGGGCAATATGATCCCGCTGGCTTAGAGGTTGATGGCCTCGATTCTGCTTTTATCCTACTAAACCACAGTTGTTGTTTATGTGAGTGCTGGTATAAAACAACAGACAATACAGCACTTTTAGTCCATTTCTGCGATAATGCCAGCCTACTATTCCCTATATCCGCCCATCACTATTACCCTAAAGAGCCCATATGGACCATAAAAAAGCATTTAAACCCTGTGATTTAGTTATTTATGGTGCGCTGGGTGATCTTTCAAGACGCAAGCTACTTATCTCTTTGTACCGTCTTGAAAATGCCCATTTCATTGAGGCCAAAACTCGTATTATCGGTGTGGACTTACAAGCTTTAAAAAGCGATGAGTTTGTGGAGCTTGCACACACCAGCTTGAAAGAGTTTTTAAATGACGAAATTGATGCCGTAGTATGGAAGCGTTTTTCAGCGCGCTTATCTTATCTAAAAATTGATCTGACCCAGATGGAGCAATATCAACAGTTAAATGCTGTGATAGATCAAGAGCATCGCATCATGGTCAATTACTTTGCGGTTTCTCCGTTTCTTTTTAAAAATATCTGCCAAGGTTTGGCGCATTGTGGTGTTTTAACGGAAACTTCACGTATGGTCATGGAAAAGCCTATCGGCCACAATCTTAAGTCATCAAAAGAAATCAATGATGTCGTGGCCAGCGTGTTCACGGAAAAACAGGTTTATCGTATCGATCATTATTTAGGCAAAGAAACGGTATTAAACCTATTGGCCTTAAGGTTCGCTAACGCTATTTTTACGACCAACTGGAGCCACAACACCATTGATCATATTCAGATTACGGTGGCTGAAGATGTGGGTATTGAAGGTCGCTGGGATTATTTTGATAAAACCGGACAGTTACGGGACATGCTGCAAAATCATTTATTGCAGATTCTGACCTTTATTGCCATGGAGCCTCCGGTTAATCTGGAAGCTGAAAGCATCCATAATGAAAAAATAAAAGTCTTAAAAGCTTTGCGCCCCATTACCCTTAATAATGTTGAAGAAAAAACCGTGCGCGGACAATATACCGGCGGCTATATCAAAGGTGAGACGGTTCCTGGCTATTTAGATGAAGTTGGTGCTAATAAAGAAAGCACCACCGAGAGCTTTGTGGCTTTACGGGTTGATATTGATAACTGGCGTTGGGCGGGTGTGCCCTTTTATTTGCGTACTGGAAAACGTTTAACAGGAAAACGTACTGAAATTGTCGTTTATTTCAAACAGCTACCGCATAACATCTTTAAAGATAGCTTTCGTGAATTACCACCGAATAAATTGATTATTCATCTACAGCCTAATGAAGGCGTAGAAATCGAGATGCTTAATAAAATTCCCGGCATTGATGAGCACATTAAATTACAAAAAACCCGCTTGGATTTAAGCTTTTCTGACACCTTCAAAGAAAGCCGTATTTTTGGTGGTTATGAGAAGTTAGTCTTAGAAGCGATGCGTGGCAATCCTACCTTATTCTTAAGTCGAGAAGAAATTGAACAAGCCTGGACTTGGGTCGATTCTATCCAAAATGCTTGGCATCATTATAAAGATGCGCCTAAACCCTACGCTGCAGGTACTTGGGGGCCAGTGGCCTCGGTTGCTTTGATTGCCAGAGATGGCAGAGCTTGGGAAGAATAACGCTAATGGCTAGCAACTTAAAGTTGGACAGATTAGGTTTACCGTTCACTTTTAGATAGAGCTCTCTTGAGAAAAGACAAAAGGCTCAGGGCGAAAGGCGATGGGAAAACCTAGCATCAGTATTGCTTTAAGCTGCTAGCCCCATTAAATAAATATATAAGGAATTACCATGCACCCCATTATTGAAAAAGTGACTCAAGATATTATTGAGCGCAGCCATCCAACTCGCTCTGCTTACCTTAATTATATTGATGGTATTGCTAAAAAAGGTCCCATACGTTCAGGTATGGGTTGCGGTAATTTGGCGCATGGCTTTGCCGCTTGCAGTGCCAGTGAAAAAGCTGATTTAACCGGTAATCAAAAGGCTAATATCGCGATCATTACCTCTTACAATGATATGTTATCGGCTCACCAACCTTATAAAGATGCGCCTGATGCCATAAAAGCAGCTATAAGAGCAGCAGGTGGCGTCGCTCAAGTGGCGGGTGGCGTTCCTGCTATGTGTGATGGTATTACTCAAGGTCAACCGGGTATGGAGCTGTCTTTATTCAGTCGCGACCTAATTGCTATGACCACTGCAATAGGCATGAGCCATAATATGTTTGATGGCGCTATTTACTTAGGCGTCTGCGACAAGATTGTACCCGGACTCTTGATAGGTGCACTTAGTTTTGGTCATTTACCTGCCATATTTATCCCTGCAGGCCCTATGCCTAGCGGCTTAACTAATAAAGAAAAGTCTCGTGCTCGTCAAGATTACGCAATCGGTAAAATTGGTCGTAAAGAACTGTTAGAAGCGGAGTCCGCTTCTTATCATAGCCCGGGTACCTGTACCTTTTATGGAACGGCTAACAGTAATCAGATGATGATGGAAATCATGGGCATGCATCTGCCGGGTAGTTCGTTCATCAATCCCTACACACCGTTACGTGAAGAACTCACTAAAGCCGCAGCAACACAGGTTTTAAAATTTACGGCACTGGGCGATGATTATCGGCCTATTGCCCATATGATTTCAGAAAAAGCCATCGTCAATGCTGTAATCGGCTTGTTGGCAACCGGTGGTTCAACTAATCACACTATACATTTAATCGCCATTGCTCGTGCTTCGGGTATCTTGCTTAATTGGGATGATTTTGATCGGCTTTCCAAAGCCGTTCCTTTAATTGCTAAAATCTATCCCAACGGCCCTGCGGATGTTAATCACTTCCAAGCCGCTGGTGGTATGGGTGTGCTCATCGCCGAGCTATTACGCAATGGTCTCTTGCATGAAGACCTGCTGACTGTTGCCGATGAACGTGGCATGAACAGCTATCGCCATGAGCCTAAGTTAATTGCCAATAGCTTAGTTTGGGAGCCCGTTCCAGAAACGTCTTTGGATACTGAAGTACTCAGTACGGTTGAAAAGCCTTTCGCGACCGGTGGTGGTTTACATGTCATGCACGGTAATTTAGGTCGAGGTATCTCAAAAATGTCTGCGGTATCTGCTGATCACCATATCGTTGAAGCACCTGCGGTGGTGTTTGATGATCAAGATGATATGCTCGCTGCTTTTCAGCGTGGTGAATTGGAAAAAGATTTTGTTGCCGTCGTTCGCTTTCAGGGCCCACGCTCTAATGGTATGCCAGAATTGCATAAACTGACGCCGCCTTTGGGCGTGTTGCAAGATAAAGGTTATAAAGTGGCCTTAGTGACTGATGGTCGTATGTCAGGCGCATCGGGTAAAGTGCCTTCGGTTATCCATTTATGTCCAGAATGTGAGTCAGGTGGTCCTTTAGCAAAAGTGCTAGATGGCGATATTATTTCTATGAACTTACAAACCGGCAACATTAATGTATTAGTGGACGAAGCTGAATTTAATGCTCGAATTCCAGTGCCCAATTCAGCAAAGAACCATCATTATGGTATGGGACGCGAGATGTTTGGCGGTTTTCGCCTGGGCGCGTCTTCTGCAGAAACTGGGGCGAGCAATTTGTTTTTGGTGGATTAGGATTTATTTCTCGATCTACTAGATAATGATGAATTTTACCTGGGATGCTCAAAAAGCGACTGCTAACGTAAAAAACATGGAGTAAGTTTTGAGTTAGCGGTGCGTATTTTTGCTGATCCGTTTGCGCTGAGCCATCAAGATCGTATCGAAAATGGTGAATGTCGATGGCAAACTGTGGGTCTGGTTAATGGTTATTTAGTCTTGCTTGTGGCGCATACTCTTGAAGAAAACAACGACAACAAGACAGAAATTATACGAATTATTTCCGCAAGACGGGCGGATTCTAAAGAGAGGAAGCGTTATGAACAAACCATTAGATAAACCGCATTTTTCACTCAATTTAACCGCCGTGCTGACTGAGCAACAACAAGCAGAAATAGCTGTATTAAGCGCGATGCCTGATGAGGCAATTGATTATAGTGATATTCCACCCTTGACCGAAGAGTTTTGGCAAAATGCAGTGCGTAATCCTTATTATAAGCCCACTAAAACAGCGACTACCGTGCTTGTCGATACCGATGTTTTGTTGTGGTTGAAGTCGAAAGGTAAAGGCTATCAAGCCAGGATGAACGCCATGTTGCGGGCAGAAATGCTTAAAGAACTTGAACGATTGCATCATTAATGCTTTGATGAAAGCGACCGTTCAGTAAAGGAATTTTATAAAGAGTTTGCAAAATAATTTCATATCACTGAGAGCCTATTTTCGCTAACCCAATCTACAAAACTTAACTTAAAAATAAAACTATGAATTCAAAACATTGGAAAATCCAAGCGACAGACGTTTTAAACGCCGGCCCAGTTATGCCGGTTATGGTCATTAAAAACCTAGATGACGCTGTGCCCTTAGCAAAAGCTTTAGTAGCTGGTGGCATTAAGGTCTTAGAAATAACCTTGCGTACCCCGATTGCCTTGGAAGCTATTCGACTGATTAGTCAGGAAGTCAAAGAGGCGATCGTTGGAGCAGGGACTATTACTACGCCTGAACAGTTAAAGGCCGCAGAAGACGCCGGTGCTGTTTTTGCCATTAGCCCTGGTTTAACGCCTGCCTTACTACAGGCTGCTAAAGAGGGTAATATTGCTTTAATTCCTGGTATCTCTACCTTATCAGAATTGATGGTGGGTATGGAGGCAGGTTTAGATCATTTTAAGTTCTTTCCAGCAGAAGCGGCTGGTGGCATTCCTATGTTAAAAGCCATTGCCGGTCCGATTCCTCAAGTCACTTTTTGTCCAACGGGTGGTATTTCACCTGAAAATTACAATGCTTATCTTAGCTTAAACAATGTCGCTTGTGTGGGTGGTTCTTGGTTAGTACCTGAGGATGCCGTTAAAGAAAAAAATTGGGCTAAAGTAACTGAATTGGCAAAGTTAGCCATTGCCAATGTTGCTAACAGCTGAGTCATCATGAATGACCAAGGTAATATCGCGTTTTTGAAGAGAGAATTTATGAATGATTCACGCAGCATGACCTTAAATGATGATGCTCAGCCTATTTGTGAGCTACCGCTTTTATCTGGAACGATAGGCCCCGATGTTATCGATGTCCAAACGCTCTATAAACAAACAGGGTTATTTACATATGACCCAGGCTTTACTTCTACCGCGAGTTGTAGCTCAACCATTACTTATATCGATGGTGAACAAGGTATTTTACTTTATCGTGGTTACCCGATTGAGCAATTAGCAGAACAATGTACTTTTCTGGAAGTCAGTTATTTATTGCTGAATGGTGAACTGCCTGATAAAGCCCAAATGCAGGAGTTTGAAGGTATTATTACTCTGCATACCATGGTGCATGACCAGCTCACCAATTTCTTTAAAGGTTTTCGTCGTGACGCTCACCCCATGGCTATTATGGTCGCGGTAGTGGGTGCTTTGTCTGCGTTTTATCATGATGCTTTGGATATCAAATCTAAAAAGCATAGAGAGATTAGCGCCATTCGCTTGATTGCGAAAGTACCGACTATTGTCGCTATGTGCCATCGATACAGTGCTGGCTTGCCCTTTATGTATCCACAAAACAAGCTCAGTTATGTGGAAAACTTTATGCGCATGATGCTGGCTACGCCTTGCGATGATTACGTGCCTAACCCTATTTTAGTTAAAGCCTTAGATCGAATTTTAATTCTTCATGCTGATCATGAGCAAAATGCCTCCACCTCTACCGTGCGTTTAGCAGGTTCCAGTGGTGCCAATCCTTATGCCTGTATTACTGCGGGTATTGCTTGTCTTTGGGGGGCTGCGCATGGCGGTGCCAATGAAGCAGTGCTCAATATGCTGACTGAAATAGGTGATGTTTCTCGTATCCCTGATTTTATCAAGAAAGCTAAAGATAAAAATGATCCTTTTAGGCTCATGGGCTTTGGTCATAGGGTTTATAAAAACCATGATCCACGCGCTAAATTAATGCGAGCCACTTGTCATGAAGTTCTTACAGAACTGGGCTTACATGATGACAAGATTTTTAAATTAGCACTCGAGTTGGAACGTATTGCTCTTCAAGACAATTACTTCATTGAGAAAAAACTGTATCCCAATGTCGATTTCTACTCAGGTATCGTTTTACATGCGCTAGGGATACCGACCAATATGTTTACCGCCATGTTTGCTATGGGCAGAACCGTGGGTTGGATTGCTCATTGGGATGAAATGATCTCTGATCCTGAGCAAAGAATTGGCCGTCCTAGGCAGCTTTATACCGGAGCTGCTAGGCGAGATGTGCCTGCCCAGCATGGCAAAGTCACTTAGAAATACAACTAGCTTAGTTAATTGAGCGGCCATGTCTGTCAGCTTATAACTAATGAATGATTTCGGAGAATAAATGCGACTCTTATTAGTAGAAGATGATGAAATACTCGGCGATGGCTTGGTTGCGGGCTTAAAGATGGAAGGTTACGCTGTTGATTGGTTAACCAATGGCAAACTGGCTGATGAAGCTTTAAAACTCAATGCTTATGAGTTAATCGTTTTAGATCTAAATTTGCCGGATATGGATGGTATGTCTATATTAAAGGCCTTAAGAGCGCGTAAAGATGAAACCCCTGTTATGGTGTTGACGGCCAAAGATACTATTTCTGATCGAGTTCTAGGTCTAGATAGTGGTGCAGATGATTTTGTTATTAAGCCTTTTGAACTAGATGAGGTCTGTGCAAGATTAAGAGCCTTGGCGCGACGAAGTGAAGGTAGAAGTGCACCTACTATTGAGTATAAAGGCATTAGTCTCGATCCAGCTTCTCATCTAGTCATTTATAATGATGAAAAAGTAGAGCTTTCGCAAAAAGAATTTGAAATCTTAAGCTTTTTAATGGGCAACATAGGTAAAGTAGTTTCACGTTCTAGGCTAGAAGAAAGTCTTTATTCATGGGATTCTGACGTAGAAAGCAATACTGTTGAAGTACACATTCATTATCTTAGAAAGAAGCTCGACCCAACACTGATTCGCACAGTCAGGGGTGTAGGCTATATTATTGATAATGACGAAGAACTATGAATTATTCCTTACGCCAATTATTATTAGTAACGCTGCTTTCAGCCTCTATGTTGATTTGGGGGGTTACTGCTTATTTGAGTTATCAAGTCACACGCGCTGAAGTAGCTAATTTATTTGATGCAGAATTAGCGCAATCAGCAAAAGTTCTTAATGTCTTTGTAGAAAGCTTAGTCACTGAAGGCTCATTATCAGGACACGTTAATCAGGAACAAGAAAAACCTGATGAGTTTTTAAATGCTTACGCATTAAAACATAAGTTTAATAGTAGAAGAGTCTTTCAGCTTTGGCCTCAAGATGATGGCTTAGTTCTGCGCTCAAAAAATACTTCCACTATGCCTGTTTATGGGCTTAGTCAAAGTGATTTTGATGAGGAATTATGGCCTATATTTGATGATTTGTTACAAGCCAGTGCCTTGGGCCATAAATATGAGAAAAAAATCGCCTTTCAATTATGGTCTAAAAAGAATGGCTTATTATTACGCTCCGATAGTGCACCTACTTTTGCTTTTTCTACGGCAGACCATGGCTTTAGTGAAACAAATATTGATGATCATATTTGGCATGTGTTCAATATTACCAATTCGACAGGAGAATATATTATCCGTGTCGCTCAAAAAGAAGAGATTCGCGCCGAGTTAACCGATGAGATTTCTTCGCATTTAATCACGCAATTTTTAATTGGTTTACCCGTTTTAGGTTTAGTCATTTGGTTTATTGTCGGTTTATCTTTAAATCCAATTAATAGATTAGAAAAGGCCTTGGCTAAGCGAGAAGCCAGCTATCTTAAACCCTTGTCAACTGACAGACTGCCTAATGAAATCGTGCCTGTTGTTAATGAGATCAATAATCTTTTTGTTCAGTTAGAGCAGGCCTTTGAGCATGAGCGTCGCTTTACTGCGGACGCTTCTCATGAGTTAAGAACACCGCTTGCAGGATTACTAACTCAAGCCCATGTTGCTTTAAGAACAACTGATGAAGAAGTTCGTAAGCAGGCGCTGTCGCGTATTAAGCAAGGCGTTAATAGAATGACCTATATGGTGCAGCAACTATTGACCTTTTCACGGATTGAATCAAATACCGAATTTTTGACTAAACAAAATACCATGGTTAGTCGTGAGATTGTTCACGTTATTGCTGATTTAGAGCCTGAGGCTCATAAAAAACTTATTGTTATGGAGTTTGCCGAAGAAAATGCGGTGCCGGTTATCGTCAATGGCCCCTTAGTGGCGATCTTGATACGCAATATTATAGATAACGCCATTAAATATACACCTCCTAAAGGCACGGTTTTAATCACCGTAACGGGGCAAGAAAAATATTTACAACTCTGTGTTGAAGATTCAGGCCCCGGCATTCCACCTGAACAATATGAGAAATCATTAGAACGTTTTCATCGTTGTGTTGAAACAGCCAATACAGCTAAAGGCACGGGGCTTGGCTTTTCAATAGTACAACGTATTGCCGCGATCCATAATGCCGATCTGATTTTGGGGGTTTCTCAATTTGGTGGCTTAAAAGTAACGGTATTATTTCCTCTGCCTGTAAGGCCAGTTGATAATTCTTGGCAAAAGAAATTAAGTTTTTTTCATCTCAGAAAAAACAGCTAAAACCTTGCGGGCTACCAATTTAAGACGGGACAAATTAGCTTAATCGTTCACTTTTAGACAAGGTTCTCTTAATAGCAGACAAAAGACAAAAGGGTTAAGGGTTAAGCCTAATATCTGTCCCGCCTTAAGTTGCTAGCCACCTTGCGCGCATATTGACCTGTTTTACAAGGTTAGTGCTTCAGGTTCTGCTATAACGCTATTAGATAATATGCCTATACCTTCGATCTCAATTCTGATGGTTTGGCCGGGTTTCATGTAGCCACGCGGATGCATTTTTACACCGACACCGCTAGGGGTGCCGGTAGTAATAACATCACCTGGTTCTAAGGTCATGGCTTGAGATAAATAAGCGACCATTTCGTAGCAATTAAAAATCATGTGCTGAGTATTGCCGTCCTGCCGCAATTCATCGTCTAGCCATGTTTTAATGGAGAGCTGATGTGGGTCAACGAGTTCATCGGCAGTCACTATCCAAGGCCCCAAGGGCCCGCAGGTATCAAAAGATTTGCCGATCATCATGGTCGCTGAGCGCGCTTGCCAATCACGTACTGATACATCATTAGCAATAGTAAAACCGGCGATCACCTGATGAGCCTGATCGACAGGAACATGTCGGCAACGCTTACCGATTACAAAAGCCAGTTCGCCTTCATAATCCAATTTATCGGATACTTTAGGTTGGTGTATAAAATCACCATGACCAATCACACAACTACTTTGTTTGGTAAAAAAGCTGGGGTATTTAGGTTGCTCCGCACCGGTTTCAGTAATATGATCTGCATAATTTAGACTGATACCCAGATACTTGCCGGGCCTAGGTACTGGGGCATTAAGCTTAACATCAGCTAGATCAAAACGTCCTAGGCCGCTGTCAATTAAGGCCTGCATCGCTAGCAAAGCGTGTGGCCCAGCACTCAAGAAATCAATCATAGTATTAGGAATATTAGCGTTACTTAAGCTATCAATAACGACATCATCAATGACTGCACCCACACGGGATAGATTGTTATGAGTAAAGGTCACTAGTTTCATTGATTGTGTTTCCTGTATGATGGCACGCAGCGTTATTTTATAACGAAGATTAGCCGATAAAAAAAATATATAATAAACCGTTTTAAACAGAGGAACAGAACATGAATGAAAACTGGATTGCCCCCTCCATCTTATCTGCTAATTTCGCCAAATTAGGTGAAGAAGTTGATAACGTATTAAAAGCCGGTGCTGATGTCGTGCATTTTGATGTTATGGATAATCATTTTGTACCGAACTTAACTATCGGACCGTTGGTTTGTGAAGCCTTAAGAAAACATGGCGTTACAGCACCTATTGATGTGCATTTGATGGTAGAGCCTGTAGATCGTCTTATTCCTGACTTTGCTAAAGCTGGCGCTAGCATTATTACTTTTCACCCAGAAGCTTCGGTGCATATAGATCGCACCCTGCAATTGATTAAAGATTGCGGTTGCCAAGCAGGTTTGGTATTTAATCCAGGAACATCACTGCATTATTTAGATTATGTCATGGATAAATTAGACATCATTTTATTAATGTCAGTTAATCCAGGCTTTGGCGGCCAATCATTTATTCCATCTGCATTGGATAAGTTAAAATTGGTTAGAAAAAGAATTGACGACAGCGGTCTAAATATTCGTCTGGAAATTGATGGTGGCGTAAAAACGGACAATATCCGAGCTATAAAAGCTGCCGGTGCTGATACCTTTGTTGCGGGTTCAGCGATATTCAGCCAGCCTGATTACAAAAAAGTCATTGATGAAATGCGTGCTGAATTGGCGTTAGCTGTTTGATTTAGCTTTGTAGGATGGGTAGAGGCGATAGCCGAAACCCGAAACCCATCATAATCAACAAACTTATTTGATGGGCTTCGCTATCGCTCTACCCATCCTACCTACTATTCCGAAATGAATAGTTAGATCAAAGTACAATTAAAATAACCGTTGGTTTTATATGCTCCTAAGGGATATAACATTGATAAAGATTAGCTTATTTATCAAATAGAAAGACCTATCAATTACATTCGATAGAACTTTAAATATTTTTATGAGAAAAAATAGGGGGGTAATATGAACAATATTTGGATGTACTGGGAAAATGTTGGTAAACAAACACCGGAGTACATAAATTTATGTATTCAATCCATAGAAAAGCATAAAGGAAGCGCTCAACTTAATATATTGGATCAAGACAGCATAAATCAATATTTACCTGATTTGCGTCCAGAATGGCATAAGCTAAAGAGAGCTGCCCACAAGGCTGACTACATTAGAACCAGATTAGTTTATAAATATGGCGGAATGTGGTTGGATTGTGACATGGTGGCATTGGAAGACATTGAGCCGCTATTCAGTTTTCCGGATGAGTATAATTATGCATGCCAAAGTATTGAAGTCAGCATAGGTTGTTTTGTGGCACGCCCAGGATGTGAGCTTTTAAAGAATGTAATAGAGGCTCAAGATAAAGTTTTAAATGAAAACCTTTCAGGGTTTCAATGGAATGGAATAGGTAATGAGCTTTTGAAAGAATTTGGGAAAGATTATCCATATTATCAATGGCCTAAATGGACTTTAGATCAAATTTCAGGCGGCAAGGTATCCAAGTTGCTATCAAGAGAGGAGAGTATCGAAGATAATTTATGTGGAAATGCTGTTATATTTCATTTCTGTAATGAGTCTATTGGGCCATTAATAAAAAAATACGTTAAAGATAAGCAACTTTTGACATCAAATATGTTAATGTCAAAGATCTTTAGAAAAGCTTTAGGCATTGAAGAAAATGGAAAAGACGATTTTAATTTTCTTGAATATTGTAAAGTAACTTTCAAAAAATTAAAGGGTTAGATGATTTTTTCTCATTTTTAGAAACATACTAAATGCTTGTTTAGCGAGTTATCTCCGAAGATAATTTTTGCAAAAGGAATCTTTTTTTCAATCCATCAAAAAGTGATTCACAATATATTTTTTGCTTAAAATCTTAACCAACAGAATTGTAAAATTAATTCGCTATATGAGTGCAGCACCCTTTAAGCAAGACGATTGAAGTTATACAACCATTTAGATAATACCATGACCCTAGAACAATTTAATCACCTGGCCCGACAAGGCTACAACCGTATTCCGGTTAGCCGCGAAGTCTTGGCTGATTTGGATACACCGCTAAGTGCTTATCTAAAACTAGCCGATGGCGCGTATTCCTATTTATTTGAATCCGTACAGGGTGGAGAACAGTGGGGTCGCTATTCCATTATAGGATTGCCTTGTCAAACGGTGGTTAAAATCAGCGGTAATCAAATTCGGGTGGAACAAAGCGGTGAATTATTAGAAGCCGTAACCCACGACAATCCGTTGATCTGGATTGAGCAATTTAAGTTACGCTATAAAGTGCCAGATATTACTGAGTTGCCACGCTTTAATGGTGGTTTGGTTGGTTATTTCGGTTATGAAACGATACACTATATAGAGCCTCGACTGCGTGGAGCAGAAAAGCCAGATGCCCTAGGCTGCCCTGATATTCTATTGATGGTGTCAGAAGAAATGCTGGTGTTTGATAATTTATCAGGCAAGGTGTTGTTGTTGACTCACGCTAATCCCGAAGAGACCGATGCTTATGATCATGCAGTGACGCGAGTAACAGCATTAGCTAAGCGGCTACGCGATATGCCTGCCAAGCCAAAAAATCATAGTAGTCCTAGAGCCGTTGAAGAGTCAGACTTTATTTCCGGCTTTACTCAACAAGGTTATGAAGATGCTGTGCGTAAAGCCAAAGATTACATTACTGATGGCGATATTATGCAAGTTGTGTTATCACAACGCTTATCGATTCCTTATCACGCCTCACCGTTGAATTTATACCGCGCTTTGCGTTGCTTAAATCCATCGCCCTACATGTTTTATTTAAATCTGGATGATTTTCATATCGTAGGCTCATCACCCGAAATATTAGTTAGGTTGGAAGATAATATCGTCACGGTGCGGCCAATTGCTGGAACTCGTAGACGTGGTTCTACACCTGAACAAGATATTGCTCTTGAGCAGGAATTATTAGCAGATCCAAAAGAACTTGCTGAACACTTAATGTTAATAGATTTAGGCCGTAATGATGCTGGACGTGTTGCAGAAATAGGAACCGTACAACTAACCGATAAAATGATTGTTGAACGCTATTCTCATGTTATGCACATTGTTTCAAATGTCACAGGAACACTGCAACAGGGTAAAAATGCTTTTGATGTACTAGCGGCTACTTTTCCGGCTGGAACGGTGAGTGGTGCGCCAAAAATACGTGCTATGGAAATCATTGATGAACTAGAGCCTGTAAAGCGCGGTATTTATTCAGGTGCAGTCGGATATATCGCTTGGTCAGGAAATTTAGATACCGCTATTGCTATTAGAACAGCCGTTATCAAAGATAATGTCTTACATATACAAGCCGGTGCGGGTATCGTTTATGATTCCATACCGACTAACGAATGGGATGAAACCATGAACAAGGCTCGCGCTATATTTCGTGCTGTTAGTATGGCCGAAGCTGGTTTAGAAGGAGAGCTATTATGAGCGCGGTTAAAATCCCCCCTAGCCCCCCTTTATTAAAGAGGGGAGTTAACGTGGTTATGGTCGATAATTACGATTCCTTCACTTATAACCTTGTACAGTATTTGGGCGAATTGGGTGCTGATGTCACGGTTGTCCGTAACGATCAGATTACTGTTGATGATATAGAACAGCTAGCGCCCGATAAAATCGTTATTTCTCCAGGACCTTGCACGCCCAAAGAGGCCGGAGTCTCTGTTGCTACCATTTTAAAATTTGCAGGGCGGCTTCCTATTTTAGGTGTCTGTTTGGGGCATCAAAGTATTGGTTATGCGTTTGGCGGTCATATCATCCACGCTAAAGCTATTATGCACGGTAAAACTTCACCGATTTATCATCATAATGTTGGTGTATTTAAGGGCTTAACTAATCCATTTACGGCGACCCGTTATCATTCTTTGGTGATCGAGCAAGAAAATTTGCCAGATTGCCTAGAAGTTACGGCTTGGACGCAAAATGAACAGGGTGAGCTGGATGAAATCATGGGCGTTAGGCATAAAACTTTGGATATCGAAGGCGTACAGTTTCATCCCGAGTCGATTCTGACAGAATTTGGCCATGAATTACTGAAGAACTTTTTAGACCGTTAAGCTTTTCTTTTGCCATCAAAAATATACAAGAATACATGCTCATACAACACGCCATACAAAAGTTGCTAGACAGGCAAAATCTTAATGCCGATGAAATGCGCATCGTTATGCGCTTTATCATGTCTGGCGATGCTACGGATGCACAAATGGCTGGTTTTTTAATCGCCTTACGCTGTAAAGGTGAAACTATCGATGAAATCGCCGCTGCCGCAGAAGTGATGCGCGAATTAGCGACTAAAGTGAACATTGTCGGTGAACATATTATAGATACCTGTGGCACTGGTGGTGATGGTGCGAACACTTTTAATATATCCACTACCTGTGCTTTTGTCGTTGCTGCTGCCGGCGGACAAGTCGCTAAGCATGGTAATCGTTCGGTATCCAGTAGTTGTGGCAGTGCCGACGTACTGGAATCTGCTGGCGTCAATCTTGACTTAAGTGCTGAACAAGTCGCGCAGTGTGTCAATGAGATCGGCATCGGTTTTTTGTTTGCCCCTAAGCATCATGGCGCAATGAAGCATACCATTAAGGTACGCAAAGACATGGGGGTTAGAACCTTATTTAATTTATTAGGGCCTTTAGCTAATCCTGCCGCTGCACCCAATCAGTTAATAGGTGTTTTTGCAAAAGATTGGGTAGAGTCGCTGGCGCAGGTATTAAAAAGACTCGGTAGCCAACATGTTCTAGTCGTCAATGCCGATGATGGCCTAGATGAAATTAGTATTGCCTCCGCGACAACTGTTGCTGAACTTAAAGACGGCGTTATTTCAAGCTATAGCATAACACCCGAACAGTTCGGCTTTAACCGCGCGCACTTAAGTGAGTTAGCTGTGGAAAATGCGGCCGACAGTTTGGCTATGGTAAAGTCGGTGCTAGATAATCAAGCCGGTGCGGCACGCGATATTGTTCAGCTTAATGCCGGTGCGGCTATTTATGCCGCTAATATTACCGATTCCTTGGTGGCCGGCATAGCAAAAGCCGGGCAAGTTATCGCCAGTGGTGCGGCTAGAGCCAAATTCGACGCATTAATTGCGTATTCAAAAACCTCATAATCATATTACTCATGACTCAAGTTCCCGATATTTTAAAAACCATACTGGCAAAAAAAGCCGAAGAAGTCGCCAGACGTAAATCTGGCATGTCCATTGCTAATCTTGAAGACATTGCCAGTGGCGTAGAGCGCCCTAGAGGCTTTTACAACGCACTAAATTATAAAGTGCTTGCCAAGAAGCCGGCTATTATAGCGGAAATAAAAAAGGCCTCTCCCAGCCAAGGTGTTATTAGAGAAAACTTTCAGCCGGTACTCATAGGCCAAGATTACGCTATGAACGGTGCGGCTTGTTTGTCGGTATTAACCGATAAAGAGTTTTTTCAGGGTTCAGAAGCTTATTTACAGATGGTTAGAGAGCGCTGTCCGTTACCGGTGTTAAGAAAAGATTTTATGATAGACGCCTATCAAATCTATGAAGCTCGCGCCTTGGGTGCAGATTGTATTTTATTAATTGTTGCTGCCCTTGAAGATAATCTGCTTCATGAATTATCGGATACTGCGACAAAGCTGGGTATGGATGTTTTAGTAGAAGTTCATGATGCTGATGAGTTACAGCGTGCACTCAAGCTTGAAACTAAGTTAATAGGCATTAATAATCGTAATCTGCGTACTTTTCAAACGTCATTAAACACGACTTTAGATTTAAAACAGCACATACCTGATGATCGCCTCATTATTACTGAAAGCGGTATCCATACTCGTGATGATGTGGAACTGATGCTAGATAATGATATTTACGCCTTTTTAGTCGGCGAGGTATTTATGCGGGCTGAAAGTCCTGGGCAAAAAATGCGTGAGTTGTTTGCTTTGTAACTATTGACTACCAGCTTAATTGTTCGCTTTTAGACTGAGCCCTCCTAAGCGCAGACAAAGGGCTCAGGGCGAAGGACTAAGCATAGCTCGCCTTAAGCTTTCGCCCTGAGCCTTTCGTCTGCGATCAATCTGCCCCGCCTTAAGTTGATAGCTTAACTATTCAAGTATAAGCGTCATTGTTGGACGATTCGTTAGGCAAAAAAAGGGTGGATAAAATCTATCCACCCCAATGACTTACTTTCCTGCGAAGGAGCTTACAACGTTTTGTAAAGAACTAAGGCTTTATTTAATTCATCAGCAGATTTTTGAACATCGCCAAATTTCGATTGTATTTGAGCTTGAATAACGTTGGCGTTAGCTTGTTTTACAACGGCTTCATTGCCAGTTATATGTTCAGAAGATAAACGCGCCGCTTTTAAATGCAATACGGCAGCAGAAAAATCACTTTTATTGACATCTGCTAAGGCTTGTTCAACATGAGTAATAGTTTCGCTAATTTCAGCCGATGCTTCTGCGAAAGCAGTAGCGCTGATAGTGGCTAAAGATATAGCTATAGAGAAAGTTAACGCTATTTTTTTAACAATATTCATAATATTTAAAAAGCCTTTTAATGAGAGTTCCAATGAGGGTTCGGAATAAAAACATGGGTAGCTTATGCTTCCCACGCCCTATCATATAGGATTAATCCATCTCTCATACAACTGCTTTCAAATAAGCTACAGTACCACAGTTAAAACAGGGTTGAATGCTGCTGCTTTGTTCACCGCAAATTATAAGAAACAATCACTCAAGCTATCGTTTCTATACTTAATAAGAGAAGAGTCTTTCTGTTTCGGAAGTAAGGATTATATTTTTTTTAATGGGGATTGATTCAAGTAATACGATTGGCTACGAACTTAAATCGGGGCTACCCACTTAACACCGGACATAACGCTTACGTAGATGTTACAGTAGGTTGGGCTAAGGGCTCTATCGTTAACCCAACATTGATGCCGAGTAGTGTGGGTTGCGAAAAGCATGCAACCCAACACTGCTTGAAGCGATAGAGCATAGTCCTTGAAAAAATGCGCCGTTTAGGCGCATTTTTTTGGGCTTCAAAACTAAACTGCGAGCTTGGCTTAAAAATTGACGTTAAAGTCCGTAGAGAATAACACTTGATCTTGTCTGCCGCCGAAAGGGCTGTATGAGCCGCCACCGGTTGCGTTTGATCCTGATACATGGTCATAGCGTATGTTCGGACGTAAGTTCAACCATGCAACTGGCTTCCAATTCGCTCCCAAGGTCACTTGATAATAATTTGCAGCAGCCGAATTAGACGTATAAGTGCTGCCCGCATAACTGCTTGCGCCACCGTTACTGTTAACATAAGTTGCGGCTGCAACTCGGCCAGGTGACCAGACTCTAAAACCATTAGCATCTTCAAACCATTCTGCCCTCATGCCTATGGTTAAATTATCTTTAAGATCATAAGTTAAATGCGAGTTAATGCCATACCATTGGGCGTTTTGATTGCTCCCATACGGTGTTATAACACCATTGGCAAAGCCATGATCATGTTGCAAAACTAAATGGGTTTTGTCGGTGATATTATGTTTGAGTACGATGCTATACAAAGCCCAGGCATTGCTGCTTTGTTCTGAGGTGGCCCCATAAGTACCAGTGATATTAGCTGATGTGCCTTTATCGTTGCTAGTCCATGTTGTTCCACCTATGCCGCTCCAGTTACCTAGTTGTTGATTAAAGCCGCCATCCCAACCACCGGTGGCGCTACCTGTAGTGACACCGCCCATGACTGACCAATTAGAATTTAGTGTGTAACTACCTAATGCTCCAGTGTGTGTGAACGGTTCGCCATATTGCATGGTATAAGCATGGGTGTAAAAGAAGTTTTCATTGGCAGGTACGGTTTCATAACCAATCGGTGTATAAAAATGGCCGATCTTAACATCTAAACCATTACCTACGGGCACATAGGTTTCCATATAAGCCTGAGGCAAGGCAATTCCGTAAGTATTCATATTAAGTAGGCTAAGATCCCAATTGCCTCGATTTTTAGCTAGTCCAGTATTGACATCGAATGCAGGGACGCCATAAGCCTGTGTAAAAATGGAATCGGTACCAAACATAGCATCAAAACGACCGCCAAAAGACCATGCACTGCCTTCTGTAGCCACTGCGCGTTGAATAAACATATTTAATTGATTCAACTGAGGTGTGCCAGAAAGATCAGCAAAGGTAACAGGTCCATTGAAACCGTTTGAAGGGTTATGTGGATTATATGTAATACCTGCATTGCCCCAGCCACCGACGGTAATACCATTATCTTTTAATAAGGCGGCTTCATTAACATCATAGCCCGATAATGCAGCAACAGCTCCAGGCACAGCTTGTGCTGGTGGTACGCTCATGGTCATTGATAAAAGACCACCAGCCGCCGCGATTATCATCGGGTGCTTACGTTTTGGTATACTTTTCATTTTAATTCCCCTCAATATATTTGGATAGGTTGTCTTGTTGCCAAAAGACAACGTAAATATCATTTAGCATAAACACAATAAGAGTTAAGCAGATAGTATGCCAAAAAATAAAATTTAATATTTACAGTGGGTTGCGATGATATGAATATTGCTGTGATCATATCAGCACCATCATAGTGCGTTTATAAGTATTCATTGCCTTAAAGGTGTGCGATTTATCCACGCTTGTTGCTGGATTATAATGAAGGTGTAAAGATTTGATGATATTGCTACACTGGTGCAGGACTTTTAAGCAAATGAAGTCAGTCAAAGCAGATATTTAAGCCCGCACCAAAACAATGCAAAGATAGATCTTCTTTTTTTAGTGGCGAATCTAGCAAAAAAAATGGTATGGTTACCACGTTTGGCATAAAACACTGATCCAATAATAACTAATCTCAGGAGACAATCTATATGTCTGTAAAAAAAGTACTTAAAATGATCGAAGAAAACGATATCAAATTCGTTGATTTCCGTTTTTGTGATACACGTGGCAAAGAACAGCACGTCACATTCCCAGCTCACTCCATTGATGCAGATACTTTCGAAGAAGGTAACATGTTTGATGGTTCGTCAGTAGCCGGATGGAAACACATCAATGAATCAGACATGATCTTAATGCCTGATTCATCTACTGCCGTTATCGACCCTTTCTTTGATGACAACACGTTGATCTTACGTTGTGACATCATTGAGCCAAAAGATATGAAAGGTTATGAGCGTGATCCACGTTCATTAGCTAAACGTGCTGAAACTTATTTGCAGTCAACCGGTATTGCAGACGCTGCATACTTCGGCCCAGAAAATGAATTCTTTATCTTTGATGATGTCCGTTGGGGCACTGATATGAGTGGATCATTTTACAAAGTAGATTCAGAAGAAGCGGGCTGGAACTCAGAAAAAGTTTATCCAGACGGCAACACTGGCCATCGTCCAGGTATTAAAGGCGGTTACTTTCCAGTGCCTCCAGTTGATTCACTTCAAGACATGCGTTCTGCTATGTGTTTAACGCTAGAAGAAATGGGTATGGTCACGGAAGTGCATCACCATGAAGTAGCCACAGCGGGTCAATGTGAAATTGGCGTCAAATTTAACACCTTGGTTAAAAAAGCAGATGAAGTTTTAGGTCTTAAGTATGTAGTGGCTAACATTGCCCATGCTTATGGCAAAACTGCAACCTTTATGCCTAAGCCTTTAGTAGGTGATAACGGTAGCGGTATGCACGTCCACCAATCATTATTTAAAGACGGCAAAAACCTGTTTACAGGTGATTTATACGGCGGCTTGTCTGAAACAGCCTTGTATTACATCGGCGGTATCATTAAGCATGCTAAAGCATTAAACGCGTTTACTAATGCATCAACTAACAGTTACAAACGTTTAGTTCCAGGATTTGAAGCACCTGTTATGTTGGCTTACTCTGCACGTAACCGTTCAGCTTCTATTCGTATTCCTTTTGTAAACAATCCAAAAGGTCGTCGCATCGAAGTTCGTTTCCCTGATTCAACCGCAAACCCATACTTAGCATTCGCTGCAATGATGATGGCTGGCTTAGATGGTATTGAAAACAAAATTCATCCTGGCGATGCTATGGATAAAGATTTGTATGATTTACCAGCAGAAGAAGCAAATCTTATCCCACAAGTCTGTCATTCATTTGATCAAGCTTTAGATTGTTTAGATGCCGATCGTGACTTCTTGAAAAAAGGTGGTGTTTTCACTGATGACGTTATCGATGGTTATATTGCCCTGAAAATGGAAGAAGTCACTCGTTTACGTATGAGTACTCATCCAGCTGAATACGATATGTACTACAGCCTATAAGCCCTAGGGCTGTTTCGTACAGTCCCAGAGTTACCCAAAACCCCGCAAGTCATTAGGCTTAGCGGGGTTTTTTGTGCCTAGAGTTTTTTGTTAGCACCTAGAGAAAATCAGCTTTAGCTGTTTTAAGAGCAACAGCTGAAGCAGTTGCACTCCCGCTTTATCCAGCTCACGCTAATTTAGCAAGTAGCCTCGATGAAACAAAGTGCTGCGAGGAAGTCGAGCGTTGTAAGTCCCAATGCCGGTCGGGGTTTGCAACCCCGACCGGAACGTTTAGATGCTTCGATAACGTCTAAACGTAAGTGACGGGGTTATAAACTCCGTCACGCTTTGGAATCGAGGACGTCGAGCGTTGTAAGTTCTGGCAGCGCCTTGCTCCATGGTGGCTAGGGACTGTTTCATAGCTAGCTACCCAGAACCCCGTAAGCGTCAAGGCTTCTTAGTGGAGTTTTTTGTGTTTTAAAGATACCCACGCAAATCCACTTAATAATAAAGCTCGCTATTAAGGGCCATGCGCTAGCACATACAGTAAAAGTATTGAATGATAGATAAATCCCATCAATAAAAACAGTTATAGAGTGTTAGAATACGAGCAGCACGCTATAGACTGGGTTAAATATAGCAGCAATCAAACTTTCACTAATGACTATGACTGTTTTAAGTCAATGAATTGATGGGGTCGGCACTCAACGTTAAGCGTTTTTCGACCTGATTAACAATAAGATCTCTGAGGGCACTATGCGGAATTTGAAGTTCTTACCTGTCGCGTTAGGCGCGACACTCGTTATTAGTATCATTTTATATGTCGTTTTTTATTTCATATTTATTGATCTGTTTGTTGACCTGTGGTGGTTCCAATCTTTAAAACTAGAAGCCTATTTTTGGTTACGCTTACTCTATAAGTTTTTTCTGTCGGGTGGCGTTACCGTGGCGTTCTTCGCTATCTTCTTTTTCCATTTCTGGATTGCCTCTCGTTATTTAGGCTTAAATCCGCCTGATGAAGTCCTTAATAATGCCCTTCAACGGCAACGCTTTTTGCGCTTTGCTGATAAGTTTATGAATGGCTCAGCCAAAATATATACGCCTATTTCTTTAGCGTTGGCTATTTTTGTTGCCCTGCCTTTTTATAATCAATGGGAAGCTTCGCTACTTTATTTCTTCGGCTCGGACTCTGGCGTAACAGAAAACGTTTACGGGCGTGATATCAGCTTTTATTTACTTTCTTATCCTATATACACACTCATTCAAAAAGAGTTGCTCATCACCAGTGGCTTAGTTTTTTCATTTGTTGGTGTGCTTTATTGGCTAGAACATATATTTGTACCCAATCAAAACAAAGAATTTGCTGTCGGTGCCAAAGTTCATTTAACCTTATTAATCAGCTTTGTTGTTGCCTTTGTGGTGTGGGGTTTCTTTTTGGAACGCTATGCTCTGTTATATACCAAAGCCTATGAACCGATATTTTATGGCCCAGGTTTTGTAGAAATTCGTTATAAATTACCGCTAATTTGGTTAGCCATTGCCACGTTTATGGCGACAGCGGCTTCTGCTATTTTATTTATTTTTTCAGAAAAACATCGTATCAAAGCGCCTTTTTTAATCACACTGACGGCGTTTCTATGTGTGTTAGGCCTGCCTAAAATTCAGGCGATACCTGATGCTATTCAAAAATTTATTGTTAACCCAAACCCCGTTAAATCTAATAAAGCCTTTATGCAGTTGAATATTGATTCGACTTTGGCGGCTTATGATTTAAAAAATATTAAAACCGTTGATATGACCATAAAGCTGGATGCAGCTAAGGACCTTGAAACCTGGAGTACACAAAAGCATTTTGAGAATATTCCAGTATGGGATAGAGAATATATCATTGATAGCTATAAGCAACTTCAAGAGATAAGACCTTATTACAATATTCTGTCTGTTGACGAAGATCGTTATTTTATACTCGATCACATTCGGCAGGTAAATATTGCGGCCAGAGAAATTAATACCTCTAAGTTACCGCGTGAAGCCCAAAATTGGGAGAATATCCATTTACGTTATACCCATGGTTATGGTGCGGTAGTGACGCCAGCGGCTCAAGATGCTGATAACCCATTGGTTTGGTATTTGCGTGATTTAAACATGCATTCCGATGTGGGCCTTAATGTGTTGCATCCCGATATTTATTATGGTCTGGAACGTTATGATTATGCCATCGTACCTAATAAACTTAAGGTCGAAGGTATTGCCGGAACTGATCCTGGCGTTATAGAAGAATACCACGGCCAAGGTGGGGTTCCGATTCCATCCTTATTTAGAAAAGCCTTATTTTCGCTTTATTTTAAAGAGGAAAAGATATTCTTTTCAACTAATATTTCTAACGAAAGTAAGGTCAAAATGCGCCGAAACATTACCGAGCGCATTAATCATTTAACGCCCTTTTTACATCTTGATAAAGATCCCTATTTAGTTTTAACCAAAGATCGATTTTATTGGATACAAGATGCTTATACCTTATCGGATAAATATCCTGTTTCTAAACCTGCTGAAGCCGATTTTTTGGAGGGTCATCAAAATTTTAACTACATACGCAATTCCGTTAAGATTGTCGTAGATGCCTTTGATGGTGATGTGGATTTTTATATCTCAGATCCTTCAGATGCCATTATTCAGGCGTATTACAATGCTTATCCAGGCTTGTTTAAGACTCTGGAGGAAATGCCAAGCGAGTTGAAGCAACATTTACGTTATCCTCGTGATCTTTATTATCTGCAAATGAAGGTGTATGCCAAATACCATCAGCAAAATCCTGAATTATTTTATGAACAGGCAGAAACTTGGGCGCAAGCGAATGTAAGAGGGCAGCCTGTCTTACCTTATTATCAAACCATGGATTTTGGTAATTGCAATGATACCGAGGAGTTTGTCTTAATTAATCCTATGACGCCCGTCAACAGAACTAATCTGAGTATGATTGGTGTAGCCGGCACCTTAGATAAGACGCATTGTGGTTTAGATTATAAGCCCAATATTACCGTTTATAAATTTGGTAAAGATGTACAGGTTAATGGCCCTGCACAAGTTGAGGCTTTGATTAACCAAGATCCTGATATTTCTGAACAACTCACCCTTTGGGATCAGCATGGTTCAGTTGTTGAAATGGGTCGGATTGTTATTTTGCCTATGGGTAATACGGTGCTTTATGTGCACCCTATTTATATAGCTTCA
>CAMDNJ010000031.1 GCA_945902915.1 Crenothrix polyspora
TAAACATAGAAAAGATTGATAACTATCTGCCGCTAGATCTTCAAGCTCCTCTGATCTTATTAACCAAGGATTCCAAACCACCGTGCTTTTATGGCTACTAGAACGAATCTCGATTCGACGCTTTAAAGCGATATCCTCAATAATCAAAGTATTTTCAAGGCCATTATAAATACGATCCACCTCGGTATTAATTGTGAATAGCTCAGTTTGATACTTTTGGCTGTCTTCATCACACTTATCTAGATACTCGGCATCCTCCAGACCTAAAATCTTTACCTGATCTATATTGCCAACCTTAAAATAACTATGAAAGGCCTGCGTAATGGTAAACGCTTGGCCACCCAAATTACGGGTCATTAACTCCAAACCAAGCTCGCTGCCAATAGAAATATCTAGTTCCAAAGCATAGGCATAAGGCCAACTAAGGTTACTTGACGTGAATTTTAAGGTGATTTTAGTTTCAAAAGGGCTGGGCGCAGAAACATCGACGACCGTCCAAAAGTCATTACGTACAAAGCCATGACTCAGTCCCTCAACATCTTGCGGATCTGACCCAAACCAAGGCCAACAAATAGGAATACCGCCCCTGATGGCTTTACCTGGCTCGTAACATGATTGGTCACTGAGAAATAATAAATCGTCTGTCGCGTCTATCGGTTGATATGACAGCACTTGAGCGGCATAAATAGAAATTAATGCCGCTGCACTCTTATTTTTAATTTCAATAAAGGGCAATCCACCATGACCTCTAACGAACTTGAGTTGACCTTCAATGCCAAAGGCAGTGTTTAGTTGTTCAATATCCATATGCTACCTTGGGTATCAGAGTTTAAAATAACGACTCGACATACCCATTATATTTTTTTAGGGGAATAAAATTAATGCTAATAACTTTACCTCACCATCGATCCTAAAGAGTATTTTGATGGCAGGATTCATTTCTTAAACTGATACCATAACTATCTACACATGTTTATTATCGTTCCTGCGTGGCAATCTGCTAAGAAACTTTAAACAGGACTATTTTCAAATACGACCACCGCTTTAGCGCCTACCAGATAAGAACAACTCTTAAGCGCCTTTTGCTCCATTCTAGGGATAATGTCATTCGGTGATGATAGCGTTGTATCTAAAGCCAAACACCAAGCTCTAGCTTTAATCTGCGGCAAGCTAATGGTAGCAACGTCATCTGACATATTCATGACAATATGCAAATCAGGCTCTTCATGTTCAGTACTGGCTAAGGTAAACGCCAAAAATCTAGCATCAGGATCTGACCATAAAGGCTTATCCAGTTCTTTACCATGCCAAACTATATCAGCACGACTTTTGCCATCACTACTTCTTCCCGTTAAAAAACGACGTCGCATGATAGTTGGATGTCGTTTACGCAAGGCAATCATCAACTGAACAAAGCGCAAGTTGTCTGCATTTTTTTGGGTAAGATTCCAGTTTATCCAACTTAAGTCATTATTCTGACAGTAACCATTGTTATTGCCCTGCTGACTATGTAATAGTTCATCTCCTGCTAATAACATAGGTACACCTTGGCTAAGCAATAAGATAGCAAAGACATTTTTGGCCTGCTTTCTACGTAAAGCCTCAATTTCAGCATTATCGGTATCACCCTCAACACCACTGTTGTAACTTAAATTATTGTTACAGCCATCTCGGTTATCTTCACCATTCGCTTCGTTATGTTTTTGGTTATAACTAAACAAATCATACAAAGTAAAGCCATCATGGCAAGTCACAAAATTAATACTATTAATAGGCAAGCGTCCTTGATATTCATACAGATCGCTGCTACCACTAATCCGTGTCGCTAGCTCAGAAAGCAGACCTTTATCACCGCGCACAAATTGCCTAATGATATCTCGATAACGACCATTCCATTCTGCCCAGCGATAGCCCGGAAAACTACCCACTTGATAAAGACCGGCTGCATCCCATGCTTCGGCAATTAGCTTGGTTTTAATGAGTTGCTCTGATAATTCTATGCCCCAAAGTACCGGTGGATCTTGCAAGACCTCGCCATTTTCGCCTCTAGCCATGGCACTGGCTAAATCAAAACGAAAGCCATCGATATGCATTTCCCTAACCCAATACTCAAGGCAGCTAATAATAAATCTAGCAACCAAGGGATGGTTAGCATTAACGGTATTACCGCAACCGGTATAATCTCGCAAGATGCTTTTATCATTAGGATCGACATGATAAAAAGACTTACCCCCTATGCCCCTAAAATTAATGACCGGACCATCTGCGCCAGCTTCTGAAGTATGATTAAAGACCACATCCATGATCACACCAATGCCCGCTTTATGAAAGGCTTTAACTAAATCACGAAACTCTTGAACATGAGTGCCCTGCTCAGGAGTGACGCAATAGCCAGGATGGGGACTAAAGAAACTATGCGTGCTATAACCCCAAAAATTTCTAAGACCTAGATCAAAGGTATTACTGGGCACATCCTGCTCATCAAAAGCCATCACGGGTAATAACTCAACATGAGTAATCCCGAGTTGCTGAAGATAAGGTATTTTTTCAATCAAACCCGAAAAAGTACCCGGGTGAGTGACGTTTGATGAGGCATGGCGAGTAAAGCCGCCCACATGCAATTCATAGAGTATGGTTTTTTCACTACGTACGGCTAGAGGTACATCACCTTCCCAGTTATAGCTATCATCAACCACCATACTGCGCATAGCCATGCGACTATTGTCACCTGGCTTACAGGCTACTTTGCGATTCCAGCGTTTCTGACTGACTGCACACGCCCAAGGATCTAACAAATGTTTTTCTTTTTCAAAACGAAAACCCGAATCACGGGTATGACTAGGACCATCCATACGCCAAACATACCAGACACCGGCAGGCAAATGACTGACATAAACATGCCAAGAAAAAAAAGTCCTATTAACCTCTTCTTGCAGCGTTATGGTTTGGAAAGGCTCATCACAATCAGCGCTTTCAAATAACAAAAGCTCCACCTGCTCGGCATGGCGGCTGAAAATAGAAAAATTAACGCCTTTAAAATTAAACTTAGACCCTGATGGGTAGGGTTTGCCATGCATGACTTTATAAGGTTGATGCATATTATTTTCTCTCAAATTGTATCGCTTAAGACTATCCCAGCATTTCACTAGGACTTAAGGAGGGTCTTGCTCTCTAGTGAGAACAGCCGTATTTAACGGCGCTAACCTATTTTAAAATAACGATGAACCGCATCAAGCATTAATGCCAGTGGCTATTATAGCCTAAGTTCAGCCTAATAAGGGCTTGTTTTTACTCACTTCATAGTGAAATTAGCTATTCTAAGAAAATCATCTATTCTTAATTTAGGTCAATATTTATCACAACGGGGTCACTATGAATGACTCTGCAAATAAGCAACTGATTGCATTTCTATCAATCTGGAACTAGTGCGTCTAAATTCAAAAGCGCCATCTCCTTCAATATAAATATCTTGAGGAGATACTTCGGCGCTACAAAATAATATTACTTTATGCTCATAGAGGGTATCAATTAAAGTCATAAAACGTTTAGCTTCATTACGCTTATCTGCCGCTAATCTTGGAATACCTTCTAAAATAAGCACTTTAAATTGTTTAGCCATCTGCAAATAATCAACCGCGCCTAAAGCTTGTACACAGAGCTGGTCAAAACTAGTCAAAGCAATATCCTCATGTATCGCCGTTAAGAGCACTTTTCTACCTAAGATCTCTATAACTCCCACTCGCAAGGGCGCAAAATTTGTACAGCGCTGGTAGTGTTGTAGTACAAAGTGATCTGCAGCGCTATTTAAGGGAAAAAAGTAACTGCGCTCTAAAGCCTGCGGGAAGGTTTGTCGATAATCTTTTTTAGCCTCTAGTTTTATCAGCGTCGCAACATGTAACAACAATTGCGTAAAAACAAGAAACTGCGCTCGCTGTAAACCACCCTGATATAAATCCTCAGGATGTCGATTAGAAGTAATAACAACAATAAGGCCAGAACTAAATAAATGCCTGAACAATCTTTCCAATATCATGGCATCGGCAATGTCAGTGACATGAAACTCATCAATACACAGCAACATTGTCGATGACCTTATTTTCTTAGCCAAGGCCTGCATAACATTGCCCTGCTGCGCCTGTTGATGCCATTCGTGTATAAAGGCATGAACCTCAAGCATAAACACATTGAAATGCACGCGACGTTTTTGTTGAAAGGGACAAGCCTCGTAAAACAAGGCCATTAACATAGACTTACCCCTACCCACCTCACCAAATAAATACAGGCTGCGACAGGATTTTGGAGAGGGCAATAAATACCGTATGATAGCCGCGCGTTGCTGGTAACTAAGCTGTGCTACCAAATTATCCAGCAAGTTTTGTAAGGGCTGCAAAGCAGCGACTTGTGCTTCATCATGCTGTAGTTTGTGCTCGACTACTTGCAACTGATAACGTTGTTCAAGTGCTCTAGAAACATCGGCATTAGGGCATTTAATTGCCCGTTGAAAAAATGTTTTAATCATATTGCTTACAGTTAACTCATCAACAGCCCAGCTTAAAGATACCAGATTAAGCCCATAAAAACAGCCCAAAAAAAACTATCATACCCCGCCTATCCTTAACAAATAACAACAACTAGGTGTGTTTGTGGTATATCAAGCTTTTTTACTAGATAATAGCGCTATTATCCATTTACCACAGAGAACCCCATGAGCAACGTCTTTAGTTTTACAGGTACTATCGGCAGAGATGCTGAAGTCAGATATGCCCCCTCAGGCATGGCCATCTTAAATGTTACCGTCGCCAACAATATCGGCTTTGGTGATAAACAACAAACTCTATGGGTACGTGTCGCCTTATTTGGCAAACGTGCTGAAGGCTCTTTGAAAGATTACTTGAAAAAAGGCCAGCAAGTCTTTGTTTCCGGTGAGCTTAGCCAAAATGAATATAAAGCCAATGACGGCACTACTAAGACCAGCTTAGAATTGAATGCCAACATTATCGATTTAGTGGGTAAACGTAGCGAAGGCGGAACTTCACAACAAAGTTATCAAGATAACAACCTGCGTGAACCTGCTCCCACCAGAGCCGCCACTAGCCATGATAACTTTGATGAACCCTATGATGACGACATCCCTTTCTAGGAGTCACCTCATATCACTTGTGTAAAGTTTAAGATTAAGCCTCTGTTATAAGAGGCTTTTCTTTTTATAAATAAAAAGGTCAGGTTTAAAGTCACCAGCCAAGCGCTCATCATAGCCTCAACTCAGCTAAAACCTTAGCACTGCTCGCTAACTACATGATGTATTTAACTTAAACAAGTTATCCCCAAAACCTGTGGATAACTCTGTGGATTGAGCCTTTATAGAGATGCTAACTCTATAATATTTAGCAGCGTTTCTTAAATTGTACAAATTTTATACAGCAACATTCTTCAATATAAAATCAATGACTTATATAATATATTGTCATCATATTTAATAAATCCTGACTAACTATCGATTTTATAGATGCTGCTATCGATATGTGCGTAACTTATCAAAAAACTTTATCATTTTTGCATTGTCAAGGAAATATTTAGCCAACTATTAAATACAAGAAAGCCTACCTTAGGTATACTCAAAACGTTTACAGTTGCGAATTTTTAATCAATCGAAAATCTCAGATCTTTACGACAACATGAATTTGGGGATTTAACATGAATAGTCCACATACTGGCCTTAATCTAATTAAAGCCTTGTCTAAGGCCAAAGCTTATCAACATGAAGTCAGCGCCATCAACATCATAGAAACCCATATTTCCTGGGTAATATTGACGGGAACGTATGCCTATAAAATTAAAAAACCCGTTAATTTTGGCTTTCTGGATTTTTCTACCCTAGAACAACGACGTTATTTCTGTTATGAAGAACTCAGACTTAATAAGCGTTTGGCTGCTGACCTCTATGTGGCTGTTGTGCCCATTACCGGCACACGCGATGATGCAAAGATGGAGGGTACAGGAGAGATTCTCGACTATGCCGTTAAAATGTGTCAGTTTCCCGCAGGACTCACTCTGAGCGAGCTTGCAGCCAGCAAACAATTAAGCCCTGCTGAGATAGATCAACTTAGCGAAATACTGGCCAAATTTCATCAAAACATCGCCGTAGCCAATCTTGCTATGCCCTATGGTTGTAGCGATGACATTAACTATTGGTTTAAAGATAATTTTGCGCCTATCAATGCGCTATTATCTGATCACAAGCTACAACAGCAACTGCAGGCGCTTGAAATCTGGGGGCAGCAAGAATGGCAGACTAAAGCCGACATGATGGCGCAACGCAAACAACAAGGTTATATACGCGAATGCCATGGAGACTTACATTTAAGCAATATGACCTTGATTAACGGACAAGTTACTTTATTTGATTGCTTAGAATTTAATCCCTTACTGCGCTGGATCGATGTCATCAATGAAGTGGCTTTTGTGCTGATGGATCTGCTGCATGTGCATGAAAAACTGCTAGCTTTTCGCTTACTCAATCGCTACCTGCAAATGACTGGTGATTATCAGGGTGTGTCTTTGTTGCGCTATTATCTGGTTTATCGAGCTCTAGTCTCGGCCAAAGTAGCCTTATTACGTCAGGCTCAACAAAATACTGATAATAAGCCTTTACCGCCATGCTTAAAATACCAAGCATTTATGAACCTGGCCGAACGCTTTACCAAGCAAGCACCTGTAAAACTCATTATTAGCCATGGTTATTCTGGCTCTGGTAAATCAACACTGATGGCAGAACTAGCCGAAACCCTAGGAGCCATCCATCTGCGGGCTGATATAGAGCGTAAACGCTTACAGGATTACTTACCCGAACAAAACTCTGCCAGTGCTTTAAACCAAGGGCTTTATACACCAGTAGCCAACCAAAAGACTTATGACTACCTTGCAAAGTGCACCAAAGACATTTTAAAGGCGGGCTTTTCTGTGATAGTCGATGCCACTTTTCTTGAGCTTAAACAACGCCAGCACTTTAAGAAACTGGCCTCTGAATGTGACTGCGAATTTATCATTATCGATGTGCAAGCCTCTTATGAAACACTCTGTGCACGTATAAAGCTGCGGCAAGGCGATGCTTCAGAAGCCACGCTAGAGGTCTTAGACTATCAACGACAATGGGCACAAGCACTGACTATTGACGAACTAGACTATGTCATTACTGTTAATAGCGAGGCGGATAAGGTTTTGGAGGCTTTGTTGGCGAATATAAGCAAGTAGCCTCGATGGAGAAAGGCGGAATCGAGGACTTACAGCGCTCCGACGCCCTCGATTCCACTACGTTTCATCGAGACTACTTAATGCATTAAGTTTTTTCCTCGAGTTTGACCACAAACCGCCACCAAAACCACTGTTGTACATGTAAATAACGGCGTATCGGTGTTTTAACCAAAATGAGCAACAAGCCTATGGAATATAAACACCAAACAGCCGCCCATTCATTCGGGTCACTGGTCGTTAGCCAAGCCAGCAAGGGACCTGTCAGAATATGGTAAGTCGTCATTCGCCATGAGCCATATAAGATAGGCATTAAAAAGGTGGCGACCACATACATATTAAATAACACAATATTAGCCGTCGCGGGTATTTCCCAAGCGATATGCCAATCACCGGATAAGGAGCAAATTCTTCGCCCACAAAACGGCATCGTAAAAGATTCTGCATAATGGCTAAACAGTACAAGTCGAGTTTTAACTTCGTAACAAAAAGGCGCCCATTCAAAAGGATAAAGCCGTAACAGTAGGCAGACCGTAGCTATTAAACAGACAAAATACACAAAGGGAGCAATCTTGTTTCTGACTTTTTCGGGAATAAAATACAAGGATACCGCATTAACAAAAAAGGGCTGGAAAGCAATATGGATATAGCCTAAAAGTGTCGCTATTTGATTACCCGGATTAGCGCAATCATCAATCACCGTGTAGGTATAGGCTTGCAAGAGTTCCATTAAAGAGAAGAAGCCTAAGGCATAACATAAGGCTTGCGGTTCTTTTTTATAGAAAAAATAAGCGGTACTGGATAAACCAATGGTCGCTAATACTGCTGACGCTTCGCCACTCCAACACATACTAATACTCTCGTTATTTTTTTGTTATTATTATTCAGAGACTAATGGGCTAAACAAAGCTTATCCGCTTGTCACTCTTAGATTCTGTGGTCGGCTATCATGCCATCGACCGACAGGGCTAGCAACCACAAAAAATACAAGGGATAGCTCAGTCCGTAGCCTCGATGGAGCAAGGCGGAATCGAGGATTTACAGCGCTCCGATGACCTCGATTCCACTGCGTTTCATCGAGGCTACTTGCTTAAGGCGGGATAGTTTCAGCCCAGACGAAAGGTTCAGGGCGAAAGATTAAGTCTAGGAGGCTAGCAACTTAAAGCGTTACAGATACTAGGCTTAACCCTTAACCTTTCGCCCTTTGTCTGCGCTTAGGAGAGCGGTGTCTAAAAGTGAACGATTAAGCTAAACTGTCCCGTCTTAAATTGGTAGCCGACTTTTTCTAATCGCATAAGCCACATCGGCAGCCTGTCTATTTTCTTTAACATCATGAACACGAAATAATCGCACGCCAGCCATCACCCCTAAAGCAGTCGTTACTGCTGTTGCGGTGACTAACTCAGAAGGTTCGTTTACATCACACAGTGTGCCCATAAAACGCTTACGACTCGCGCCTAACAACACCGGAAAACCCAAAGCCACTAAAGCATCGAGATGCGCCAATAAGCTTAAGTTATCTTGTTTGCGTTTACCAAAGCCTATGCCTGGATCTAAGACGATCTGTTCTTTTTTGATGCCAGCCGCTAAAGCCGCTGCCACGCATTGCTTTAAAGCATCAATCACCTCGGCAAGCACATCGTCATAATAAGGATGGTCTTGCATGGTTTTCGGTGTGCCTAGACTATGCATTAAAATAATCGGCGTGTTAGTCGTTGCCGCTAAAGTCAATATATCAGGATCAGCACGGCCTCCAGAAACGTCGTTGATAATTGTTGCTCCTGCATCGAGTGCGGCTTTAGCAACGATACTTGAGGTAGTATCTATACTCATCGCTAAGCTACCATTAAATTGTTCGCGTATCGCGGTGATGACAGGCAGCACCCGCTGTATTTGCTCAGTTTGAGGTACAGACTCCGACCCTGGCCTTGTTGATTCGCCGCCTATGTCAATAATATCCACACCTTCAGCTTGCATACGCTGGACTTGTTGCAAGGCGATATTAAGGTCAGTAAATTTTCCACCATCAGAAAAACTATCGGGGGTGATATTTAAAATTCCCATAATGAGGGGTTTATCAGTCTTACTAAACATGTCTTATCTCCTGTGCGTGGCCTTAATAAAGATTCGGGTATAATGCACGCTACTTTCAAATCTGAATCATGTCATGAATAAACCACGATTAGCTTGGGCAATAACCGGTTCCGGTCATTATATAGAAGAATGTTTAAATTTTTTGCTTACGCTAGACGAGGTTGATCTTTATTTAAGTCAGGCAGCGGAAGAAGTCATTAAAATGTACGGTTTTAATCTGAATGAAATCCGTGAAAAAATGCCGGTCTATCGTGACAAAACCGCCTCATCACCACCGGTGGGGCATTTTTATAAAGGTTATTATCATACTTTTGTTATGGCTCCGGTCACCTCAAACACCGTCGCTAAATGTGTACTGGGCATCGCCGATACTTTAGTCAGCAACTTATATGCTCAAGCAGGAAAATGTCGCGTACCTAGCATTGTTTATCCTTGCGACATTGCACCCGAAATGGAGACCACCGCACCCGGACATAAAACCGTGATGGTTTATCCACGTAAAATTGACTTAGAAGGTACGGATAAAATACGTAGTTTTGAATATACCCAAGTCGTCGAAAGCGTTGAGGACTTGATAACAGCTGTCACCAACAGACTAGCGTTCGTTAAACTCAATGAGCCCGCCTTGAGTTCAGCTTCATGAAAGAACATATCCTTTTTTTGACCGGTAAACTGGCTGAAAAACAACTCCGTAATATTCTGGAGAAAATGCAGCCAGACTTTAGTTATACCGTGCATCAGCTAGGTCTTAAAGTCGCAGCCTTGATGACCTGCGATATGATCGCAAGAAGACTGACCGATACCTTTGGCGCTGATCGCATCATCATACCGGGACGCTGTCGCGGTGACGTCGATGAATTGTCGATCAAATTAGGCTTAGCCATTGCACGCGGCCCTGAAGAACTTAAAGACTTACCGCAGTATTTTGGTAAAGCCGCTCAACAACATGATTTAAGCCGCTATCAAGTTAAGATTTTTGCCGAGATCGTTGATGCGCCCCATGTGAGCGTAGAAGAAGTCGTTAAACGCGCCCAGTATTATAAAAAAAATGGTGCGGATGTTATTGATATCGGTTGCTTGCCCAGTACCGATTTTCCGCACATGGAAGACATTATTCGCACCTTGAAACAACTCGGTTTTATGGTCAGTATTGATTCCTTAGAAGCTAATGATTTATTGAGAGGCGGCAAGGCCGGTGCCGACTACATGCTAAGTCTGCATGAAAGCACGCTTTGGATAGCCGATGAAGTCGCGGCAACCCCGATTATTATTCCCGAAAGCCATGAAGATTTAGCCTCCTTGGATAGAGCCATTAAAATACTACAGGCTAAGAATCGGGCTTTTATTGTTGATCCTATTTTAGATCCTGTGCATTTTGGTTTTACCCAGTCTATCGTGCGTTATCATGAAGTCAGAAAAAATCATCCCGATATAGAGATGATGATGGGCGTGGGTAATATTACCGAACTCACTCATGCCGATACCGCAGGTATGAATACCTTATTACTGGGCATCTGTTCTGAACTAAACATCAATAGCATCTTGGCGACTGAAGTGAGCAAACACGCCAGTCGTGCCATTAAAGAAGCTGATCTAGCACGACGTATTTTATTCGCCGCTAAAGAACATGACACGCTACCTAAGCATATTAATCCAGGCTTAATGGCGCTACATGAGCCCTCACCTTTTCCCTATACACTCACCGAAATACAAGAACTAGCCGAGCACATCACCGACCCTAGCTTTCGCATACAAACCAGTAGCGAGGGCGTACATATTTTTAATCGTGATGGCTTGCTTAGTGCCACTGATCCTTTCGATTTATTCCCCCATTTAAAGGTAGAACACGATGGCAGTCATGCCTTTTATTTAGGCGTGGAATTAGCAAGAGCACAAATAGCTTGGCAACTAGGTAAACGTTTTACTCAAGACCAAGCATTAACGTGGGGTTGTGCGACTGAGCAAACTGAAGAAAGCATTGATTTGCATAGTTTTAAACCCTCATGAATTTACTCATGGCATATAAAATTTATCATCTATCCATTTTAGAGGATTGTTTATAACGTATTCCGAAAGGGTTTGATATGAGTCTTCGTTTCTAATAATGTGTTCATAATAATTACCTTGCCAGAGTTTTCCTTTAAAACCCATCAGATCTAATTGTTTAGTAACCGATGATTTATAACCTCGCACAATGGCACCGACCGTTTGTGATGGTGATCGTGGAGGTGTATTGCTTTGGCGCGGTTTATCATCAATCGTTATATAGGGCGTATGCAATACGCCCCTACGAGGGTTATCGTTTATTTTTAAAATAGCGTGTATATGATTGGGCATTACGATAAAGACATCTAATTCTACTTGTGGTCGCAAGTTGGGGGTTTTTGCCCATTCTTCAAAGGCAATCTTGCCATAGTTATTTAAAAGCATTTCGTTATCAACAATTTTGCCAAAACGGCAAATTTTATTGTCACAACATATCGTTATAAAATACAACCCTGCCTGCGAATAATCATAGCCTTTTAATCTAATAGATCTGCGATCATGGATAATCGGATTGTATGGGTTCATGGTTATTTGCCTATTATAGGATTGGGCGAATTTAATATAGGGCCTATGCAATACGCCCCTCCGGGATATTATTTATTTTCAAATGATAACCGATGCTTCATAAACAAGCACAATGACACCAACCATCGTAGGGGCGTATTGCATACGCCCTATATCTCTTGGCATAGGCCCGAAATAACAGCGTTTATTTCTTCAGGGTAAAGCGATGATAAATCAGCACACACAGCCATAATGCTAATAGAACAATGATCATAGGATCACCAATACGTGCATAAGGGGTGATACCCGCCATGGGTATAATCTCACCTGTCAAGACGGTCGCTACAAACGGCGGTGCTTGCTTGATGACTTGCCCATCGGGCGATACTATGGCGGTAACGCCGGTATTGGTGGTGCGCAACAAATAACGACCAGTTTCTAGCGCTCGCATTCTCGCCATTTGTAAATGTTGCTGCGGCTCTATTGAATGACCAAACCAGCCATCATTAGTGACATTCACCAAATAAGCGGCATCAATCAGGTTTTTTACCGTTGCACTACCGAATACATCTTCATAGCAAATTGAAGTTATAAAGGCATAGCCGCCAGCCTTTAACAACGCTTGGTCTATAGCACCTGGGGTAAAATTGCCTAAGGACAAACCTAGACTATCTAAGATAAAACCAGAAACAGGCTGCCAAGGTAAATATTCACCAAAGGGTAATAGATGTATTTTTTTATAGGTCGCGAGGTCTTTACCCAAGGTCATCACGGCATTATAACGCTCATGGGCGGCCTCTCCTCGTAGCGGCAAGCTGACAATTAAATCTGAATCCTGTTCTTTAGCAGCTTGACTTAAAGGTAACAAATACCAGTCCTGCACTTCGGCTAAATAAGCTGGAATGGCCGTTTCAGGCCAAACGATTACCTTTGAATCCCAATGTGCCTCAGTCATGGATTTATAATAGTTCAGGGTGATGAGTAAGTTCTCAGGCCGCCACTTTTGGTCTTGACTGACATTACCTTGAATCAAGGATACACGAATAGGCTCGCCTATGGCCGCCGTCCAGTTAATGGTCTTTAACCATCCGCCAGTCAGCCATACGCTGAGCAACAGGGCTATCATTAAGCCTCGATGCTTTTTAACCTGAATTAGAGAGAGTAATAAGATGGCTGATAAGGCTGCCAAGAAACCCGTACCATAAACACCTAGCACAGGAATATAGCCCGCTAAAGGTGTTTCCAATTGCGAATAAGCGACTTGCAACCAAGGAAAGCCATTTAGTATTAAATAGCCGCGTAAATACTCTATCAACACCCAAACGATTGGCAGTATGATTATGGCACTGAGCCTTGGCTTGATTAAGCTGATTTTTACTGATAGATAAGCCGCCAATGCTGGAAACATCGCCCAAAAAGCGACAAAGAACACCGTCAACAAACCGGAACTGAGCATATCTACAGCACCGAAATCATGAATGCTGACATAAACCCATGACACACCTAAACCAAAGGCCGTCAATCCGAATAAATAACCGCGATACAAGGCTTGTAAGGGTGTCGCGTGCTGCCAAGTAGCAAACAATAACGCTAGTGCTATTAGCGCCAAATAAGGGACATCAAAAGGGGCAAAAGCCAAGGTATATAAAAGTCCCGCCAGTGCAGCTAGCAAATCCCAATAAATTTTCGGTGTAAGGCGCATGTATGAACATTATCCACTAAACTAAAATGGCTAAGAGTGTACGCGAACTATGTAGTCAGAAATATTAATGTTGTGGCTTTAGCAGAAATATTATTTGTTTTGATTTATTTTGAAGGGAACAGTTTGATGGTTTTCTAATCACAGAAGGCGATTTATTAAAGAAAGCTTGATACTCTCCCTTAATCAATGGCTTGATCAAGGGAGAATAAGAATAGACCCAAACGACAGGGCTATTTTTTGTCTATCATTACAGGGATCAAGTATTAGCTAAACTGTCTACGGCGCTTAGTCAAAAATGCAGCAAGCCCTAAGCCCATTAGCATTAAACTGCTAGGCTCTGGAACTGAGTTTAGACCGCCACCACCTGTATCAGCAGTATCAGCAGTTGTCACAATTTTTGCATAGAGTGTTGCTGCTCTATTACCACCTTCTGCTGTCCAAAAATCTTGTGTTTTGACCAGACTATTATTGATGTCCAAATATCCGAAGCCTAAGATATTCAGGGTATATTCGGCACCATTAATAAAGAATTTGTCAGAAACGCCAGAAAACGCAGTTTGTACATGGTCAGCACAGCCATTACTATTAACCCCAGCACCGTTTGAACCGCCATTAGCACAAGGGTTAGAGCCATTAGGTGTCTCATTATGATTAAATATAAAATCAAAATTACGAGGTGGAGTGGCTACCCCACCTACAGTGACATTAGCCGTGTACAATAAATTGATAGTGGTAATGCTATCGCCCGAAATAGATTGATTGACATGAGTGAAAGTACCTAGCGCAAATAGAGACGATGAACTGCCCGGCGTCACCAAGGCATTAAAAGGATTGGGCGCCGCATCAAAATTATAGCCACTCTGAGCACTCAAAAGACCGCCACCCCAACGTGAAGAAGGATCGAGTGTATTGTTATTATAATATGTTGGAAGGGTAGATCCAGTTGAAACACCATTAGCCCAAGAGGCCGAGACATTGGTGATATTCACGGTATTAGCCATGGCTGTCGTAGAAAGCAGCATAGCCGCTGCCAGCACTGTAAGTTTTAATTGAGATCGCATAATATAATTCCTTAAGTCATAAAAGCTAGTTTGAAAGTCTGATGACATGCTTGAATCCTATTAGAAGGAACAATGACCATCTCAAATACTAAAGCAATTAATAGACCCAATATCGTTTATCCTTTTATATCAATTAGCTACAAAGCAACACTCTGCGATAAGCCTATTCAATTTTAAATAATGTAAAAAAAGCTGACTATTAACATCATCTTAGTCCGATAGGTGTAAAAAAAGCTGACAATTAACATCGCCTTAGTCGAAAAAGTGTAAAAAAAGCTGACTATTAACATTAACTTAGCTGGAAAATGTTAAAGAAGAGAGTCTGTCTATGATCTGAAAATACACAGTATTACGTTATTTCCATTCCTAAGTAACGGCAATCGTATACAATAATTCATGCAAAAAAATACATCTCTCAGTGCCAATCTTTTTAGCGACTTATCAGCTCATGATAGCGAGCTAATTAAGCGCGCCTTAGCCATCGTCGCTCGTATTCCTGACGACCCACATTACAATCGCCCCAAGGGGGTTGATGTAGCTGTTGTATTAAAAGATTACCATGTTGATTTAAATACACTGCTAGCCGCGCTATTAAGTGATCCTCGTCTTACAAATCTTTGTTCAGATGCTGAGATCAAAACACAATTCGGTGACGTGGTTGCCACTTTAGTTAAAGATGTCAATTGGTTAAATAAATTAACCGTCTATAGTCCCGACATGGCTAATAAGCCCAATCAGACTGAAACCTTGAGGCGGATGCTCTTATCCATGACTCAAGATGTTCGAGCGGTACTGATTAAATTTGCTTATCGCGTTTATAGATTGCGGCATTTACCGAATGAATCTTCTGAAATTCGTCATTTTATTTCCCGAGAAACCTTAGATATTTATGCGCCTATCGCCAATCGTTTAGGCATACATCAATTTAAATGGGAATTAGAAGACCTCGCTTTTCGGCATTTAGAACCGCAGATCTATAAACAAATTGCTAAATCCCTCGCCAATAAGCGCGTACAAAGGGAAAACTGCGTCAATAGCTTTATTGAGTTATTACAGAAACAGCTCAGCGAAGAACATATCAATAGCTCCTGTTATGGTCGACCCAAGCATATTTATAGCATCTGGAAAAAGATGCAGCGTAAACAACTGACTATCGATGAGCTATATGACTTACTGGCTGTAAGAGTCATTGTTGATAATTTAACCCAGTGTTATACGGTATTGGGTATCGTGCATAGTTTATGGCAATACATTCCTAAAGAATTTGATGACTATATCGCTAACCCGAAAGAAAACGGTTATCAGTCGTTACATACGGTCATTTTAGACCCCGATGGTAATCGTATTGAAGTACAAATACGCACACGGGATATGCACGATTATGCTGAATTAGGGGTTGCCGCTCATTGGGCTTATAAAGAAGGCGGTAAACAGTCGGCTGCCATGGAAAAAAGCGTAGCAACCTTACGTAAGCTCTTAGAAGAAAAACAAACCGATGAGGTTTTAAGCGATGATTTTCGTAGCGAGTTATTTAATGACAGGGTTTATAGTTTAACGCCAGCGGGCAAATTGATTGATTTAGTCAAAGGCTCTACACCATTGGATTTTGCCTATGCGGTACATACCGAAATCGGCCATCGTTGCCGTGGTGCAAAAGTCAACGGTAGAATCGTACCCTTAACGTATCAACTAAAATCAGGTGAACAAGTAGAAATCCTCACCGCCAAAGAAAGTGCCCCTAATCATAATTGGATAAATCCAAACCTAGGTTATTTAAAAAGCTCACGCGCCATTAGTAAAGTAAAAAGCTGGTTTAAAAATCAACAGCAAGCCGAAAACATCCTGCGCGGCAGAGCTATTCTGGATAAAGAAAGTCAACGCCTAGGTTTAAAAGCCTTAAACATGGTCGATATGCTGAGTCATTTCAAACAACCGGATACCGACTCCTTACTTGAAGCCATAGGCCGCAGCGATATTAATAGTCGGCAACTGGCTGGATTTTTAAAAATCCCCGAGCTGGAAGAACTACCCTTCAACATGCGAGCAAAAAAGACTTTTGCAAAGTCGGCCGTCTCTGTGGCGGGCATCGATAATGTGCTAACATCGCTGGCCCATTGCTGTGGGCCCGTGTCCGGCGATGACATTATTGGCTATATTTCTCATCATAAGGGCATTACCGTACACCGTAGCGATTGCAAGAACATAAAAGAACTTAGCCTAGAAAAACAAGCTCAGCTTATTTCAGTAACTTGGAGTGATAAAAAAACCAGTCATGCGGTACCTATTATTATTCATGCCTTTAATGCCCAAAACTTACTCAATAATGTCTCCCAAATGCTAACGCTAGCGAAGATTCATATTTTTAATGCCGCACTAGAAACACAAGTTGATTTATCAGCCACTTTAAATTTAACGCTACAAATAGAAAACACTAATCAATTAGCGCAAGTTCTAAGCAAGATAAGCTGTTTACCTAATATCATCGACGTTAAGCGTAAAACTTAACACCCCATGCCTTTCGCCTTTAACTATTAACCTTATTCCATGTCACAACACACTCAAAAACGTCTTATCCTGGTTGACGGTTCGTCTTTCTTATTTCGTGCTTATCATGGCGTGCCGCCGCTCACTAATGCTCAAGGCGAACCGACTAATGCTATTTATGGCGTATCCAATATGCTGCGTAAACTGATCACTGATTATCAAAGCGATTATGTAACGGTGGTTTTTGATGCGCCAGGCAAAACCTTTCGTAATGACCTTTACGAAGACTATAAAGCGCATAGACCGCCTATGCCCGATGATTTACGCGTACAAATCGAGCCTTTACATCACTTGATTCGTGCCATGGGTTTACCCTTAATTATGGAAGCCGATGTGGAAGCCGATGACGTATTAGGGGCTTTAGCCCAACATGCCGCAGCACAAGGTTTTAACGTCGTTATTTCTACTGGTGATAAAGACATGGCTCAGTTAGTCACCGAGCAGATCACCTTAGAAAACACCATGACTAATACCCGTATGGATATTCAAGGCGTGATCGATAAGTTTGGCGTTAAACCAGAACAGATTATTGATTATCTGGCCTTAATGGGTGATACCAGCGATAACATTCCTGGAATACCTAAAGTCGGGCCTAAAACAGCGGCGAAGTGGCTACAACAGTATGAAACCTTGGAAAACTTAGTCGCTAATGCGGGTGAAATTAGCGGGAAAATTGGCGAAAACTTACGCGCTCATTTACAACTGCTGCCCTTATCGAAGCAATTAACGACCATCAAATGTGATCTTAATTTGCCTTATACGATGGATGATTTAAAACGCCAGCCTACAGACTTGTCGAAACTGAAAAGTCTGGTTTCAGCATTGGGTTTTTCATCATGGTTAAAAGCACTCGACAATCAAGTGGCAACGTTGATTGTTAAAGAGCCGACTATCGTCGTTGATATAGAATGCCACTATGAAACTATACTCACTGAGCAGCATTTTAAACAATGGCTGACTCGCTTAGAACAGGCCGATTTATTTGCTTTCGATACCGAAACCACCAGTTTAGATTATAGTTTAGCTCAAATCGTAGGTGTATCGTTTGCCGTAACTCCGGGCAGTGCAGCTTACCTACCCTTAGCTCATGATTATCCTGGCGTACCTGATCAGTTAAATCGTAACGAGGTCTTAGAACAACTAAGGCCGCTACTGGAAAACCCACTCAAAGCCAAACTAGGTCAGAACCTCAAATATGATAGCCATGTGTTAAGCAATCACGGCATCAACCTGCAAGGCATTGCTCACGACACCATGCTGGAATCTTACATAGTGAACAGCACGGCGACTAAACATAACATGGATGATCTTGCTAAGACCTATCTAGGTGTTACTACCGTTCATTATGAAGATGTAGCTGGTAAAGGCGTAAAACAAATTCCTTTTCAGCAAGTCCCTATAGAACAAGCAGCGCCTTATGCAGCTGAAGATGCCGACATTACCTTACGCTTACATCAAGTTTTAATGGCTAAGCTGCAACAAACACCGAGTCTATTAGCCTTATACTCTGACCTTGAAATTCCTCTTATCAGTGTACTCAGCCGTATAGAAAGTCAGGGCGTACTTATTGATAGCGACATGCTAGCGCAGCAAAGTTTTGAACTCACCAATCATATCAACGCTCTTGAGCAACAAGCCCATGATCTGGCTGGTCGTGTTTTTAATTTAGGCTCGCCGAAACAAATTCAAGAAATTCTCTATGATGAGCAAAAACTGCCCATTTTAAAGAAAACCCCTAAAGGCCAGCCTTCTACCGAAGAATCGGTATTACAGGAATTAGCAGTTAACTATCCTTTGCCTAAGCTGATTTTAGATCATCGTAGTTTAAGTAAACTCAAATCAACTTATACCGACAAGCTGCCACAACAAATTGACCGTCACACGGGCCGTATACACACTTCTTACCATCAAGCGGTTGCGGCTACCGGTAGATTGTCATCGTCTAACCCTAACTTACAAAACATTCCTATCCGTAGTGAAGAGGGTCGAAAGATAAGACAAGCCTTTATTGCGCCCTCAGGCTATAAAATAGTCGCTGCCGATTACTCACAAATTGAATTGCGTATTATGGCGCACTTGTCAGCCGATGAAGGTTTACTTAAGGCTTTTAGTGCAGGTCTTGATGTACATACCGCAACGGCAGCAGAAGTCTTTGGTGTAGCGTTAGACCAAGTGACTACCGATTTACGTCGTTCAGCAAAAGCCATTAACTTCGGATTGATTTACGGTATGTCAGCTTTTGGTTTAGCGCAGCAACTCAGCTTATCTCGTAGTCAAGCGCAGTCCTATATCGATTTATACTTTACCCGCTATCCGGGGGTAAAAAATTATATGGAGACTATTAGAGAGTTGGCACATGAACAAGGTTATGTAGAAACGTTGTTTGGCCGTCGTTTATATTTACCAGAAATAGCTTCACGTAATGCCGCACGTAGACAATATGCCGAACGTACCGCTATCAATGCACCGATGCAAGGCACGGCAGCCGATATTATTAAACGCGCCATGCTTAGCACTGATCAGTGGTTATTCTCAGAAAAACCCGACGCTAAAATGATTATGCAAGTCCATGATGAGCTGGTTTTTGAAATTGCCGACGATCAACTGGAACACTGTACTGCGAAGATTAGAACCCTGATGTGTTCAGCCGCTGAGTTAAAAGTACCGTTGATCGTTGATATTGGTAAAGGCTTAAATTGGGATGAGGCACATTGATAACAACTACGCGGCTAAAGCTGCTCCCACAAAGCCACTATGGGATGTGCTGAACGACAATCTATTTCCGGAACGTAGACTGTGTAAAAATCGTAGGGGCGTATTGCATACGCCCATCTATCCAATATCAAGGTTGTTGATTAATGATTGCAATAGAGCTTGTTTAAAAGGGCGTATGCAATACGCCCCTACAGTCTCACCCAAGAGATATTTAGCTATGTTGGATGGATAAGCAACGCGCATCCACCTTTGATCGCGAATGCGCTATAAAAGTTTTAACCGAGTAATGACTGCGTTAATTGCCAACTCTTGCTGCATAATACTTTCACATAACTGAAATTGATTAACGGCTCTATGCAAATTCTGCTCGGGTTCGGTGACTTTAAAATAGCGGTTAGCTTCAAGATAATCCGTATAAAACCTCAAGCCTAGTTCAAACGGAATTAAACGAATACTCGCATATAAATAATCATAATCAGCCTCTGAAAAAAACACACCCGCCTCAGATAAATAACTGGTTAATAAGGCCGCCGCTATCTCTAAATCAAAGTCATTGGTCGCTAAATTATGGCAACAAGAGCGCAAGCAATCACCAATATCATAATGCACTAAGCCGGGCTTAACCGTATCCAGATCAATCAGACTGATAATTTGCTGAGTGTCTTTAGCAAACAAAAAATTATTAAGCTTAGGATCGCCATGAATAACTCTTAATGGCAATAAGCCTTGCTGTTTTGCAGCTTCCAGATCATTGATGATGTGTTGATGGTTAGCAATAAACGCCGCGCAATATTGGCTTTCAGGCGTGCTCGCTGCCGTTATTACTTGCTGATAATGACTGAAATAATCAGGAGCGATATGAAAACCGGGCAAAGTATCAACTAAGTGGCTAGGCTCAAGATCGCTGACTAAGCGGTGAAAATGTCCCAAAGCAAAGCCTGCTTGCTGAACTTGATGAATGTCGCTGATGGCTTCTAAGCTCTCAGTATTAGCAATATATTCTAAGGCACGCCAATAATGGCCTTGTTCATCCTGATAAAGCTCATCATTATTAAGCGTTTTTAAAATAGCGGGGATTATAAGCTTAACGTTATCTTTAGGTTTTTGTGCTACATGAAGATTAAGCTGACTTAAATTAGCCATAATCTGCGCTGGCTCTGGAAAAACGCTGTGGTTAATTCGTTGCAGAACAAAAGGTTTATCGCTAGTTTGTACTAAAAAGGTGTCATTAATAAGGCCATTACCTAAAGCAGACAGATTAGACGCTGATTGAATAAACTGCTGAGCAATCGCTAACTGTGATTCCATCAAAGAACCTAGCTTCTGGCCTTAATTAAAGCACTTAGACTTCGCACTGCTTGTCCGCGATGGCTTAAGGCATTCTTGACAGTAGCCGGCAGTTCAGCGGAGGTACACTGTTCACTAGGCACCCAAAACACGGGATCATAACCAAAGCCCTGACTACCGATAGTTTGAGTGGTAATCAATCCTTCCCAAACACCTTGTGCGATCAGCGGGGTAGGATCATCGGCGTGTTCCATAAAAACCATGACACAGATAAATCGTGCCGTGCGCTGACTCTCTGGTAAGCCCTCAAGCTCTTGTAATAAGAGCTGCACATTATCTTGATCACTGGCGCCAACACCAGCATAACGAGCAGAAATAACACCTGGCGCACCTTTTAGAGCATCAACGACGAGACCTGAATCATCGGCTATCGCAGGTAATTGACTATAGAAAGCGGCATGCCTAGCTTTGATAATGGCATTTTCTACAAAAGTAGAACCGGTTTCTTCAGCTTCGGTGATGTTAAAAGCAGATTGAGCAATAATTGGATGACCTGCCAATATGGCTTGAATTTCTTTAATTTTGCCTAAATTACCGCTGGCTAAGACAATTTGTTGTGAGGTAGAAAAGGTCATATAAAAAAGAGTTCAGGTTGGCTACCAATTTAAGACGGGACAGTTTAGCTTAATCGTTCACTTTTAGACAGCGCTCTCCTAAGCGCAGACAAAGGCCGAAGGGCGAAAGATTAAGCCTAATATCTGTTACGTCTTAAGTTGCTAGCCTCCTAGACTTTATCTTTCGCCCTGAGCCTTTCGTCTGGGCTGAAACTGTCTCACTTTAAGTGATAGTCCTCAGGTTAAAGACAATGTTTGTAGAGGCCTTTATCTGCCTCTATATCATTAACTTAAAATCAGGAATGACTAGCTAAAGCTTCTTGTTGTTTTTCTAATAATTGCTTAATACCTAAGCCCGCTAATTCAAGCATCGCATCCAGCTCTTCTTTTCTAAAAGCATGACCTTCAGCAGTGCCTTGAACTTCAATAAAAGCGGCTGCATCATTCATAACCACATTCATGTCGGTTTCGGCGTTACTATCTTCGGCATAATCCAAATCTAGTACAGGAACACCATTATAAATACCCACAGATACAGAGGCCACTTGTCCATGCAAAGGATTGGTTTTAATTTGTTTACGCTTAAGCATCTTATCAATAGCCAAAGTCAACGCGACAAAGCCGCCAGTAATGGCCGCTGTACGTGTACCGCCATCAGCTTGCAGCACATCACAATCGATAGTAATAGAATGTTCACCTAAGGCTTTTAAATCAACCGCAGCTCGTAAAGATCTTCCAATTAAGCGCTGAATTTCTAAGGTACGTCCACCCTGTTTACCATGAGAGGCTTCACGGTTCATACGGCTATGCGTTGAGCGTGGCAACATGCCATATTCTGCTGTAACCCAGCCTTCGCCTTTACCTTTAAGAAATCTAGGAACGCTTTTGTCGACACTGGCCGTACACAGTACGCGAGTATCGCCAAATTCGACCAATACAGAGCCCTCTGCGTGCTTAGTATATCCGCAGGTAAATTTTATCTCTCTGAGTTGATCAGGTGCTCGTCCGCTAGGTCTCATGATGTGTTCCGCTAAAATGAAAACCGCACAGTATACCTTAATTATCGAAATATATATTTCATAAATCAGTCAAAGGATGCAAGACTCGCCTGACAAGGTTAGAATGACAGCTTTTATACAAATACTTTCGCGGACTTAGGTGAATAATGATTAGAAGCATGACTGCTTATGCCGGCAATGAAGTCAGCATTGGCGATATAACCCTAAATTGTGAATTACGTTCGGTTAATCACCGCTACTGTGACATCACGCTAAAACTTCCTGATCATCTGCGTTTTATAGAAACCGATTTACGCGCCCTACTGGCGACAAAAATTAATCGCGGTAAAGTTGAATGTGCCATCAGTTATAAAAAGCAGACAAAAAATAGTCAGTCTTTTAACGTTAATCTTGAAGCTGTCGCGGCCTTACTAGCAGCAACCGATCTAATTGAACAACAAATGCAGGCGTCGCTGTCATTTTCTGCCTTGGACATACTGGCTTTTCCCAATATTACCCAAGAACCTAGCATCGATAAATTAATATTGAATGAAGAAGTTACCCAGCTCGTTAAAACAACCCTACAGAAATTTTTAGAAGTTAGAGAACGAGAAGGCGCTCAACTTAAAGTATTGATAGCCGAACGCTGCATAAAAATTCAAAGCTTCTCCTTATTAGCCGCTAAGCGTATGCCTGACGTTTTATTGTTGATACGCACTAAACTAAAAGACAAAATTGACGAACTGCAAGTACAACCCGATTTTGATCGCTTAGAACAAGAGTTAGTTTTTGTAGCGCAAAAATTAGACATCACCGAAGAACTAGATCGCCTAGATACCCATATCATCGAAGTATTACGTGTGCTTCAAGAAAAAGAACCCGTAGGCAGGCGTTTAGATTTCTTGATGCAAGAACTTAACCGCGAAGCCAATACCTTAAGCTCTAAATCTACCGATAAAGAAATGACCGCCATTGCTATTGAGCTTAAGGTTTTAATAGAACAGATGCGGGAACAGATTCAGAATATTGAGTGATGTTTTAGTCAAGTAGGTTGGGCTAAC
>CAMDNJ010000032.1 GCA_945902915.1 Crenothrix polyspora
ATCGTCCTAGCCATACTCATGACATAATGTGAGCAACTGTTTGGATTTTGCTACGTCAATAGCCCATCACATACGGTGCCACGTTAACTTTATGCTATGAATACCGGTATTTATGGCGCGAATAGCTTACTCCAGACCTCGAGTGGCTAGCTTCATACTGTGAATACCCGATTTCATACCTCGAACAGTCCATCGCATACCGTGCTACGTTAACTTTATGCTATGAATACCGGTATTTATGGCGCGAATAGCTTGCTCCAGACTTCGAATGGCTAGCTTCATACTGTGAATACCCGACTTCATACCTCGAACAGTCCATCACATACCGTGCCACGTTAACTTCATGCCATGAATACCGGTATTTATGGCGCGAATAGAGCACTATAAGATAAGCAATAGACCCTAATGAACTTGTTACGCAACTAAATTGTCGATTATGCTGACTAGCGTTTAGATGAGTTTATTACCGACTTAGCTGTAACTGCCGCTCAAGCGGCTTTGCTGATTTTAGCCAAATAAGTCATTGACACACTCAGAACAAATAATCTAATTTAAAAAAAAGCCCTGCCATAAATTCTAGTGGTAGGGCTTATAGAGGAGGACTTTTAGTCATTTGAACATTCATCAATGTCCTTAATGAGCTTGTACAATTGTAAAGCGGCAAGACTATAACGACTAGGTAACTAAATTACTCGCACTAACCATATTTGTCAAACCATAGTTGTACAAAACATGTACAATATTTATCTTATCAAGACTGCTAACATTATGAGGCGCAAGCGATGAACATATTAATGACCGGCGGCACTGGCTTTATTGGCCGCGCCTTAATCAATAGCTTAGTTAAAGAGGGCCATAAAGTGACCGTGTTAAGCAGAACACCTGACACTGTTAATAAAATAATTGGCAATGAACTGACAAGCTTATCGAATCTTGAGCAACTGAGTTCTAAGCAACACTTTGAAGTTATTATTAATCTTGCCGGCGCCCCTATTTTTGATAAATATTGGAGTGATGCTAGAAAACAAGTCATCAGAGACAGTCGTATTAAACTGACGGAGCAATTGCTAGCTTACATAGCACGAGCCAGCATTAAACCCGAGTTATTAATTAGTGGCTCTGCCATAGGTTATTATGGCGATCAAGGTGATACCGTATTAAACGAATCATCAACACCCCATCATGATTTTTCACAGCGCTTATGTGCTGACTGGGAAAGCTCTGCGCAACAAGCCGAACAATTTGGCGTCAGAGTATGCCTGATCAGAACCGGCTTGGTGTTAGCGCATGAGGGTGGCTTATTACAACGTATGCTGCGTCCTTTTAATTTAGGCTTGGGTGGCATATTAGGCAATGGTCAGCAATGGATGTCATGGATACATAGAGACGACTGGATCAGCATTGCAAAATTCATGATCAGTAACACCGCTATGCAAGGCGCTTATAATGCAACAGCCCCTCAACCAGTGACCAATAGAGCGTTCACAAAGATACTCGCTCAGCATTTAAAGCGTCCAGCCTTATTTCCAGTACCGGCTTGGTTTTTAAAAATGCTCTTAGGAGAAAGGGCCGATCTAGTCTTAGCAAGTCAGCGGGTGCTGCCGGAACGCTTATTAGCTGAAAACTTCCATTTTCAATATCCCGAACTGTTATCTGCCTTAACTGAAATCAGCACACATCATGAATAAATCTGCTTACACGCAAATTAATCCAGAAAAATTATTATTGAGCAAATGGACTGCGGTTCATCCGCAGCATAAAGAAAAGCATTTTTTAGTCACTGAAGTGATTAGAAATGAACAGCAGCATATTGCTGCTTGTTTATTAGAAGCGGTCATTAACCATCAGGTATATGAGCTTGATTGGCAACAACTAAAAGACCTCAGCCTGTGGAGACCAGGCTGGTGTTAACTTTATTGTGCATAAAGTCTAACAACAAGATCTTTAAACCATAAAGGTCTTGTCAATAAAATATACATGGCAATAATCCCGACTATTGGAATCGGTGCGATATCTAAAATCATTAACAGTAACAATACGAAAAAACATTTTATTCGAAGCAACATAGTGGGACATCTCTCTATTTAAAGAAGAGTAAGGCATTAACAATAGATTCTTGGCGCAGAAGCTATTAATAAACTCTGCAAATTTGTTAAAAATTTAAAGCCTTAGCAAAGCCTATTACTTAGCAAAATAGTTTATATAGTGCCTACATGGTAATTTAATTGTATCTTGTCAGCTTTATATTTTACAATTCAAAGCGATATTTAAGTTAGCGGGACGATAATGAGCTAACAAAGAATAAAAATCGCCCTTAAACTGATCACACATAAAATAATATTTGGAGGATAGTATGTTTAAAATTCGTGCACTGGTCACAGCGCTAGCTTTAATAGGCTCAATTTCAGTCGCTACAGCTTGGGAAACCTTACCAACGACAGCACCTGCTCCTGCTGACAACCCAACGACAGAAGAAAAAATTGAACTAGGTAAAATGCTTTATCATGACCCACGCCTTTCTTCTACAGGCACTGTGTCTTGCGCTTCTTGCCACAACACCATGTTAGGTGGAGAAGACAATCGCCCTAATTCTATGGGTGTTAATGGTCAAACCGGCGGCCGTAGCGCACCTACCGTTTGGAACTCAGCGTTTAACGCCGTTCAATTTTGGGATGGCAGAGCGGCTAGCCTTGAAGCGCAAGCAGCAGGCCCTGTCACTAATTCTATCGAAATGGGTATGAAAAGCTGGGATGACGTAGTCGCCCGTTTAAAAAGTATTGATGGTTACGGCAAAGCCTTTGAACAAGCCTTTGGTAAGGACTCTATTTCTAAAGACAACGCCACTAAAGCCATTGCCGCATATGAAAGAACCTTAATTACCCCACACAGCCCTTATGATAAATATGTAGCCGGTGATAAAGCTGCTTTAACAGAACAACAAGTACGTGGCATGAATAGCGTGCAAGAATTAGGCTGTACTAGCTGTCATAGTGGCCCTGCCTTTAATGGCCCAGGCATGTTCCAACTTTTCCCAGTACATAGCAATCCTTACTTTGCCGCCAAATATCATTTCAAAAATGATAAAGGCCTAGCTGAAGTCACTAAAAAAGCTGATGACGAACATTTATGGAAAGTACCGACTTTACGCAATATTGCTTTAACAGCGCCTTATTTTCATAACGGTGCAGTTAAAACGTTAGATGAAGCGGTATTGGTTATGGCAAAACTGCAATTAGATAAAGATTTAACTAAAGAGCAAGTAGCCGACATAGTCGCTTTCTTAAATAGTTTGACGGGCGAATTCCCTAAACAAAATATGCCGACTTTACCTGCTACACCCGGCAGTACTTTTAATTAAGTCGTTTTAAACTAGCAAATTTAAGCAGGAACTATTGTTCCTGCTCTTCTAATCTATAACTTAGGCAAAGTCCATATAACTAAACAATCACCTCGAATTTAATGCTGGTTATTCTGATGGTTGCCACATTAATTTATTCAGCGGTAAACGTAACGACCGAGAATAAGCCGCTTTCCCACTGCCCATACGTCCATTAAATACTGCGCACTCAACTGATTCTGGATACACTAAGGCCGCATAGTCGACCGCAAGGCGATCCGCAGCTTTCTGTATTTTCTCCACCACGGTGAAACGTCGACCTTCGCGGGCATATCGAGAGAATATCAGTGGGGTCATTTCAGGTTGAACCTGCAACCCAAGTTGTGATGCAGTGAGCCATAAGCGCTGCATGGCGCGCCCTGCCATGATAAAATCGTTTACAGATTCTGGCTTCCGATCGGCAACAATGATGAAGTGAGCGGCGCAATATAATGAGGGCAGCCAATCTAGTTGGATTCTAGGCAGTAGAGTACCGCCTAAATAAGCACTCATAAAATGGGTACGCCGCCAACTCTTTAATGCCCATTTCATTAGATAGAGGGTTAAAGGATCAAGACCTACCGCCTGATCAGGAATCCTATCTTCGCTAAATCGACTATTCCACTCGATAATGGTCTTATGAACTTCATAGGCTTCCGGAATACTCAAACGAATCAGCGCGCTTTTAGCCAGGAAATTGGCTATTTTTAGCTTGATCTTAGTTCCTTCAAACCAAAGTATTCGGTAACCTGGAAGCACAGCTGCATCGATCTGTCGCTTCTGCTCCATCAACAAAGGCTTAGACAATAACCTACGGCGCTGAGTCGCTCGTATTGGTATAGATGAGAAAAGTGGACTAGAAGCAATTCCACTGACTAGTTTCAGGTAAACATTAAAAGTTGGCGTGGTTTCAGGCAAATCGTCGCGATAGATAAATTCGACGCTATAACCCCATTCTGTTGCAGCGATCTCGATATTTTCCAACAAGGCACCTATCGCCATTTGGCTCGGATGTCCGTCGAGATCGTAAACGCAGTGGTCGCGGGTGTCAAAGCCGTGTACGATAAAATGTAACTTATCGACTATTTCAAAACGCCAAGGTTGGGTATTATCACCACTAGGTGCCCAGCGTGCGACATCTAGTATATTTTCAATCAGGGTCATAGTGGGTGCTCCTTTATTAGTATAAAGCTTCGCTCATGAGTGCTGAATCGCAGCAAAGTATTCATCTTTTTTTCATCAAATGCAACTTGAGTTTCTGTAGTGGATTTCGGTTGCCTCCCGGCAACCAAACTCGCTTAAAACGGTTGGTGTAGGCGTCGAATTGCTGTGAGTAAGGTGCCGAATAGACCCGCCCACGCTGCAATAGTATTTTCAATACTTCGGTCGCTGTTACCCCCGCGCAAAGCTCACAACCCATGACAGTTGATGGTCCTTTTTTGCCTACCAGATCAATACTAGACGGATCAACCAAATAAGAGCCATGTAGTCCAGAGGGCGCTAACCCTAACAGGAAGCGCAGAGCCTGCTCGGCTTCGGAACAACCTTCCCATTGAAAATAATCTTCGAAAGACATTCTACCTGGCATAAAAGAAATTAAGGCGGTACCCATACCCAAGGGGGCTGCGGTCACAGCAGGAATACCAAGTTTATGACAGGCTGCAAACACAGCTTTACGAGCATTGAAAGCAAAAAAATCTAAACCATCGACATATACATCAGCACCTATAAGAAATCCTGTCAAATTAGCTTCGTTGATCCCTTGAGGAAACCGCCGGATATTTAAGCTTGGATTGATGTCCATTGCCATTTCCGCAAGAACATCCACTTTAGCTCTATCCAGATGTTTAATAGTAGCACCAACTTGGCGATTAAAATTGGCCAATTCAAAAACGTCTAAATCAGCAATATGAAAAGCCCCTACACCAAGACGGGTTAAAGCTAAGAGATGGCTGCCACCGACACCACCCAAACCTGCTATAGCAATGCGTTTGGATTTGAGTAGATCTTGTTCTTGCTGAGTTAACCAACCAATATTTCTGGAAAATGCAGTCGTATAATTAAAGTTTATGTCTAGCATGGCTATTAATCTCTAGTGTGCTTTAAGCAGTTTTTTTCAATGGTTATGGGATGATTATCGTTAGAGTCGACAATTTGTCACGATAGAGTTCTCAATGGTGTTGTAATTCGGAAAATAGACTATAACCCTTGTTATAATCACCTTTCCAAATCAGATCGTTATGGTAGGTTGATAAAGCATCCATCTTAAAGGGGTAACGCACCCCTTTATGCTGACATGGATCACCTATAACGACCATATCTAACCCACCTTTACGAAGAACTTTGTCTAACGCCCGAGTCGTCATATAATACCAATGGGCTATATCATGATTGAATGAATATTTTGCTGCCGCATAAATCATTCCCCAAATAATATCGCGATTATCACATCGTTCATTATTGGCTACTTGGCTGTTAATATGATAATTTCCAATACCAAAGGGTGGAAGGCCATCAGTAGATCTTCGTCTTATTTCTTTAAGCAAACACAATCTGGAGATCTCAACCGACAACCCAGAAGCATCATTTTTAATGCTTTCATTGAGCACACAAAGCCGCTCTATAGGCAGTAGCTGTTCATTTTTTATAATCAAGCGCATGTCACCGACCCAATGTCCAGAGGGCTTATGACTCACAATAAAATGAACAGAATGCCCGTCATATTCATCAGATTCTTGTTCCAAGGGGAAATCATCTTTATTCTCAAAGCCCATTTCTTCACAATAAACATGGTAACGAATTGAGTAATGTATTTCTTTACTTTGCTGGGTATCTGCTAAAAAAACTTCATAATAATGATCAAACATGGTAATCCTTATAATTCGCTGCTATGGGTCAGTTGCAACCACCTTAAATAGAATTATTACTGGGGTGATTGGACTTCCCAGATTAAGCTTAAGTAGGGTTCTGGAAAATTATAATTATTTTTTTTTACCATTTGCGCTTTATACTTTAAGTTAGAGCTAGGCACAGCAATATCTAAGATGTATTCAGAGTATGTTTGATAACCTCTTTCATAACAATTCTGCCAAATGTCACTTTGGTAGGTTGCCAATACATCCATCTTGAAAGGATAGCGCATGCCTTTATGATCACAAGCTTCGCCTATCACTTCCATATCTAACCCGCCTTTACGAAGGACTTTTTCTAATCCAGGCGTAGTAAGAAAATACCAATTAGACACGTGATGACGGTACGAATATTGTGCTGCCGCATAAATGAGTCCCCAAATAATATCGCGATTATTTTTGGCTAACTTTAGCTTGTTAGATTCGTTGATGCCATAGTTTTGATCTGTAATCCCATAGGGAGGCAGCATGTCCTTAAATATTTTTCTAGCCTCTTTAACTAAGCATAATCTCGATAACTCAACCGAAATCCCAGCATCACTTTGACCGATGCTTTCATTGAGCCCACAAAGCTGCTCTATAGGTAAAGGTGTGTCATTTTTAAAAATCAGGCGCATGGCTCCTATCCACAACCCAGTCGGCTTGTGTCTAACGATAAAATGGCTAGAATGACTATCGTATTTATCAAACTCCATCTTCAATGGGAAATCAGCCTTGCTTTCGAAGCCCATTTCTTCACAATAAACCTTATAGCGAATGGAATAATGTATTCTTTTACTTTTCTCGGTATCCGCCAAAAAAACTTCAAAATAAGTGTCAAACATAATTCACCTGATATTGACATGAATAATTAGGCTATCAAAATAAGACGAGGCAGTGTGAACAATAAAAAAGTTTACACGACTACTTTGCCCCGCCTTAAGTTGACAACCAAAATAAATAAACAATTGATCTATAATTAAACTAAAAAGTAGATCACGCCCTTTTTAAGCCTCGGAGCTAAAAAGCCTGTAACTCGCTAAAGTTTCAGGCTTTTCAGTATTGAGTCATTAATAGACTCAAAATCCAACACTAACAAAAAAACTTAGCTTACTCTACGTTTTTTACTATAACCTAGTCCAACCATAGCCAAACCTAAGAGGGTTAAAGCCGTAGGCTCAGGAACCGAGGCTTCCTCCAGCGCAAACTGCCCGCCGTTATTTACAAGGAATGAACCGCCAGCATTGTAGGTATTTTGAAATGGAGTCGCTGACCCTGTAAGAGCTTGCGTTAGAAAGTCGCTTTTCGCTATACCTTTGTAGAAAAGATCTTCACGTGCATTAGTAGTAATGTAACCAACTAGCGTATTAAGATCTATGGAGGGAGATAACGTCCATACTGCAGCAGGCGTCACCGGCGCCCCATTACTGTTTATAGCTGTCGCTAAACTTGTAATAGTAACCGTACCGTTATTAGTTGGCGTACCATCGGTGTTAGTAGTTCCACCGCCACCAGGCAGTATTGTAAATTCAGCAATTAATGCCCCGTCACTAGCTCCATAGTTAGCTCCAGCCTTTGTACCATATGTCTGGGCATTATTATAGTAAAAATCAACAAGCCCCCCAGTGAAGACAAAGGATGTAAAGCTTCCACTAGTGCCTATGACATTTCCCGTACCGTTTTTCAACACCGCTGTCAACTGTCCACCACCCAGTAGCAGGGAAGGTCCACCATTATATTGAGTAAAATTAAATACACCATTATCTGTGAACGTAAAAGGTCCACTTGCGGAAATTGTAACGATACTTTCGCCATTTAATGCAAGATTGTTTATGCTGTTTGCTGGTAGAGTGGCGCTGGTAGTACCCCCGAGTGCAGAGGTATTTAAATCCCATCCTGTTATCAAAGTATTGGCTGATGCAGTCGCAGAATATGCGCTAGCTAGTGTTAGGGCGCTTATTATTGCTACGCCAAGCAGTGTCTTATTTTTTTTCATAATAATATCCTAATAAATGAAATTTAAAAAATTTACGGCAACCTTAGTGCTACCGTAATTAACTAAAGCAGGATATATGCCAGAACATACTTAGTGCTATCTATTATGGGGTTATATGTCTTTCTATTTAGATAAATAGAATTGTATAACCTAAAATGTAAAAAAAACTGACACTTGGCACTAAAACTATGGAATATTACTGTCCGACAACGATAATTTAGCTATAGGCGAGGACTATAATCATTGAGACTGACTCATTTTAAAGGGGCTTCAGTGTGTAAAGAAACCTGACACTTAGTGCTAGACATAAATAAACTACAAATAGTTATCTAGCCAATACTCCGTAAATTTACCAAAAAGCAAAGGAGCATCACCAACATGATTTTATTTTTAAAAAGCTTTCGATGCGCACAAGCTCAGGTCAGCTCTTTTACAAACTGACGAGAAACCCAGCAAATTGACCGAGATATTATTGGATTAAGAGATCTTGTTTTGGATATCGAATAGCCTGTTCATTTGAATTACATAAGCTATTTCACATACATTACTGAGCCTGCTGATTTCGCTACTATCAACAGGCATAATGAATTAAATAATACTAGACTTTGTGATAAATATCAGCACCTTCTTCTAGGAATTGCTTAGACTTTTCATCCATGCCTAATTTTAGGGCTTCATTTTCATCATCAATGCCTTTTGCTTTCGCATAATCGCGCACATCTTGACTAATTTTCATAGAGCAGAAATGAGGTCCACACATAGAGCAAAAATGCGCAACTTTAGCTGAATCTTTAGGCAAGGTCTCATCATGGAATTCACGCGCTTTTTCCGGATCAAGACCGATATTAAACTGATCTTCCCAACGGAATTCAAAACGGGCTTTAGACATGGCATTATCACGGGCTTGTGCGCCTGGATGACCTTTAGCTAAATCAGCAGCATGAGCAGCAATTTTATAGGTAACAATACCTTCGCGTACATCTTGTTTGTTGGGTAAACCTAAATGCTCTTTTTGAGTGACATAGCACAACATAGCACAACCATACCAACCGATATTCGCTGCACCTATAGCTGAAGTAATATGATCATAACCAGGCGCTATATCGGTCGTTAAAGGACCTAGGGTATAAAAAGGTGCTTCACCACATTCTTCTAACTGTTTTTCCATATTGATTTTAATCATGTGCAAAGGCACATGACCTGGGCCTTCAATCATGGTTTGGATGTCGTGTTTCCAAGCGATTTTTGTTAACTCACCTAAGGTTTCTAACTCGCCAAATTGTGCAGCATCGTTTGCATCATAAATAGAACCAGGTCTTAAGCCGTCACCCAGTGAGAATGACACGTCATATGCTTTCATGATTTCGCAGATGTCTTCAAAATGCGTATATAAAAAGCTTTCAGTATGATGAGCTAAACACCATTTCGCCATAATTGAACCACCGCGCGAAACGATACCCGTCATGCGCTTTGCAGTAAGTGGTACATGGTGTAAACGAACACCCGCATGAATAGTAAAGTAATCAACGCCCTGCTCTGCTTGTTCAATTAAGGTATCGCGAAAAATTTCCCACGTTAAATCTTCAGCCTTGCCATTAACTTTTTCTAAGGCTTGATAGATAGGCACGGTACCGATAGGTACGGGTGAATTACGCAGTATCCATTCACGGGTTTCATGAATGTTTTTACCCGTTGATAAATCCATAATGGTATCGCCGCCCCAGCGAATACCCCAAAGCATTTTTTCTACTTCTTCATCGATAGAAGACGTAACAGCAGAATTGCCTAAATTGCCGTTAATTTTTACTAAGAAATTGCGACCTATAATCATAGGCTCCAATTCAGGATGATTAATGTTGCAAGGGATAATCGCTCGGCCTCTGGCGACTTCTTCACGCACAAATTCAGCGGTAATAACATCGGGAATAGCGGCACCAAAAGAGTCACCAGGATGCTGACCCTTCCATAAGTCGCGCATTTCTTCCATCTTCTGGTTTTCGCGGATAGCGATAAATTCCATTTCCGGCGTAATTATACCTTGCCTTGCATAATGCATTTGCGAGACATTAGCACCGGCTTTAGCACGACGTGGCTTACGTATATGTTCAAAACGTAAACTGGCTGTTGCTGGATCTTCTAAACGCTGCTGACCAAACTCTGAACTAGGGCCTGTTAATTCTTCAGTATCATTACGTTCTGCTATCCATGCTGAGCGGATAGCGCCTAAGCCTTTCTTTAAATCAACTTCAACATTAGGGTCAGTATAAACACCCGAAGTATCATAAACATAAAGCGGGCCGTTCTTTTCTACTGCGCCAAAATGAACAGGTGTATCAGACAAGTTAATCTTGCGCATAGGCACTTGAATGTCAGGACGACTGCCCTGCACATAAATTTTTTCTGATGCCGGATAGGAATCAATTTTCACACTACTGGCAGCCGTAGCCTCAGCAGTATCATTTAGAACAGCGCTCATGTCTTTACTCCAATAACAATAAAACAAGGCGCAGGGAAGTCTGGGCTTTCCTACGCCGGTATTAACCGGGGTCAGGTTCAAAGGGTATTTCTCAGCCTTACGTTCAAATGAAACGAAAAGCACCCCTAGCCTTTACGGATGTGGGACTAAGTTAAAGGATAATGCTACAGATTGCAAGTAAGACCCATGCAAGCACGCAATAAAGTAAGTAATGATTAAAACCTATTAGAGATAGGTGCTAATCACCACTTAAATCGATCACATTACGCTTATAAAGTTAGTCGTTATTATTCACTATCAATCTTAAGAGATTTTCTGCTCTTTACAAAAATCTTTTAAATAAGCTAAAAAGTCATGTTTTAACTCTTTATGTAACAAGGCTTGCTCAACGGTTGCTATTAAAAACCCTAGCTTAGTGCCGCAATCATAACGTTTACCTTCAAATTCGTAGGCTAGTACAGTCTCATCTTCTAATAAGCTTGCTATAGCATCCGTTAATTGAATTTCACCACCCGCACCGCGTTCCGTATATTTAATCTTATCAAAAATAGCGGGGGTTAAAATATAGCGACCTACAACGGCTAAATTAGAAGGTGCATGTTCAGGTTTAGGTTTTTCAACAATAAGCTCAATGGGGGCTGATCTATCTTTAAACTCATTAATCTTCACAATCCCGTAACTAGCCGATTCTGATGGATTAATACGCTCCACACCCAAGATAGATGTTTGTTTTTTCTCGTAAAGTTCAACCATCTGCGCCATACATCCGCGCTCGCCGTCTTCGACCATATCATCGGCTAAGATGACAGCAAAGGGTTCATCACCAATAACGGAGCGGGCGCAATAAACGGCATGCCCTAAACCTAAAGCTTCTGCTTGACGAATAAAAACATAAGACACATTAGCAGGCACAATACCACGCAATAACGCTAGTAACTCATCCTTACCTCTTTCTTCTAGTTCTTTTTCTAGCTCATAAGCCTTGTCAAAATGATCCATAATGACATTCTTACTACGTCCAGTAATAAATACCATAGTATCAATACCGGCGGCTACGGCTTCTTCTACCGCGTACTGAATCAACGGTTTATCTACAATAGGTAACATTTCCTTTGGGCAGGCTTTGGTTGCCGGTAAAAAACGCGTACCTAAACCCGCAACAGGAAAAACAGCTTTAGTAATCTTTTTGCTCATGTTCTACTTCCATTATTTAAATTAATAAGAGACAGGATGAATATTAGATATTAATTTGATTGTTATAGCATGCTAAACACGACCATATTGATCATCAAAACGAACGATATCATCTTCACCTAAATAACTACCTGATTGAACTTCGACTATTTCCAAGGGAATAACACCTGGATTTTCAAGGCAGTGGATAACACCTAAAGGGATATATGTAGACTCATTTTCGGTTATTAATAAGGTCTCTTCACCCTTAGTCACCAAGGCCGTACCTTTAACAACCACCCAATGCTCTGCTCGATGATGATGCCGCTGCAGGGACAACTTAGCACCAGGCTTGACTATAATACGTTTAGTCTGATGACGCTCACCGCAATCGACCAAATCATAGTTACCCCAGGGCCTAGAGGCTTTTCTATGTAAGTCAGCTTCACTACGTCCCAGTTGTTTTAATTGATCAACAATTTGTTTGACCTCTTGGACTCTATCCTTGGGCGAAATCATTACCGCATCAGCAGTTTCTACGACCACTAAATCATGCACGCCAATAACAGCGACCAACTTACTTTGGGCATGGATAAAAGAATTATGACTATCAACCGTTAATACATCCCCACTAATGGCATTGCCATTAGTATCTTTATCAGTAACATCCCATAAAGCTGACCATGAACCTACATCATTCCAACCAGCATCCAGCGGAATGACAACCGCCTTGTCGGTTTTTTCCATGACAGCATAATCAATAGAGTCAGCAGGACAAGTAGCGAATAATTCCTTATCTAAGCGCACAAAATCTAAATCAACCTTTGCCGCAGCCAAGGCTAGTCGACAAACGCGAAGCATCTCTGGATTAAATTTCTCTAATTCAGTTAAGAAAGTTCGAGCTTTAAAGGCGAACATACCACTATTCCAGTAATAATCACCACTCGCCACATACTGGTTTGCCGTCTCTGCATCTGGTTTTTCAACAAAGGCCGCCACACCAAAAGCTGGGCCTTGCTTAACAGTATCGCGTTTAATGTAGCCATAGCCCGTTTCTGCTTGATTAGGAACGATGCCAAAGGTCACCATAAAACCTTGCTCTGCCAATAGTTTGGCTTGTTCAACGGCGAAATGGAAAGCTACCAAGTCGCTAATAACATGATCTGCCGGCAGTATGAGTATGACATCTTCATCTGATTGGGCACTAAGAGCTGCCATAGTTACGGCTGGAGCGGTATTTTTACCCATTGGTTCCAAAATAATAGCCGCTGGTTTTGCCTCGATTTCCAATAACTGTTCTGCCATCATAAAACGATGATGTTCATTACAGACAGCAATCGGGGCTTTTAATCCTGATACGCCAGTCAATCTGAGCAGTGTTTCCTGAACCATCGTGTAACTGGAGACTAATGGCAGAAATTGTTTTGGATACTGTCCGCGAGAAAGTGGCCAAAGACGTGTTCCTGAGCCACCCGATAAAATAACGGGAATCATAGTGGTTTTCCTTAAAAATTAAAGCGTGAGTCGAATCAATAAATTCATTTTTTTTATTTTAGCACTGCTTAGGAATGAAAATATAATAACTTGAACATTTGTTCTTTGCAGAAGCGTCATTATGCCCGAGTCTGTAGTTACCATTCCTTAGTCATAACTGTATTTTAGTTAAAACATTTACAGATAATCTTCGTACGAATTGGTAAAGAAATCGAAAGCACTAATAGCATTCTATTCAATCTCTAATATTTGCAATCAATCCTCGATGCAGCAATAATTCGATCACATGCCCAACGCTTTCAGATAGTGTTTGTTCATGTGTATTAACTATCAACTCTGGATTCTCTGGTATTTGGTAAGGTGAACCTATACCTGTAAAAAACGGAATCTCACCGGCCCTAGCTTTTTTATATAAACCTTTAACATCGCGTTGCTCACAAGTTTCAATTGGACATAAACAATATATTTCTAAGAAATCACTAGATGGGACAAGCTTCCTAGCTATATCACGATCGGAAATAAACGGTGAAATAAAAGCCGTTAAAGTAATAATGCCGGCATCAGTCATTAATTTAGCCAGTTCTCCAATCCGCCTAATATTTTCAGCGCGATCACTATCACTAAAACCTAGATCGCTACATAGACCTTGACGAACATTATCACCATCAAGTACATAAGTAGAAACACCTATTTTATGTAGATAATCTTCAACAGCATGAGCTAATGTCGATTTACCCGAACCCGATAAACCTGTAAACCAGAGAATAGCACTTTTATGACCATGTAATACCTCTCTATCTTCCCTAGAGATGGTCGCATGATGCCAAACGGTATGTGTACTTTTTTTTGTCATAATAAGGTTTAATGATTAAAGTTAAGTAAACTTAAGGGTATTTTTTTTCAAACTCAGAAATAAATAGAGGCAATTCATCATAGGGTAAATGATTAATACCTGCTGCGCTCTTGCGTCCACCACCCGAAGCAAATGATGAACATAACTCATCAGCGCCAGCCTTGTTAACTAGAGGTGCTCGTACGCTAATTTGATAACCACCGTCAGAGTTGTAGCTAATAATAGCATGAGCCCGCCTTGGTGTTTTATTAGCCAACTCATTACTAAATACGCCACTAATACGCCTTGCCCAAGCCTCATCTGGCAGTCTATATACTGCAATGGCTGGCGTACAATATTCCTCCTTAATTGTTTGCGCTAATAAAATATCCTCGAAATAACCGGCTACTAATTTTTGATAGCTACTGTCATTAGCTGTCATGTAATCAAATGGGGACGTATAGGACACCAATTCCTGATATAAAACATCTGGACTAAAATGCAAATCACTTACCGTACTGCCACAACCATTGTAATTAAGACAAATTCCTAATTCTCTAAGCTGATCAAGTTGACTAGCAGATAAAGATAACTGTTGTGCAAGTTGCTCTGCACCATCGATTAAATTATCTCCAAAGGCAGCGGTTACTGCCCAAGGCCTGAATTTTCCTTCTAAATACTGATCCATCAACAAGCTAGTACAAGTATTCGCAGCCGTATTAATTATAGTTTTGAGTTTTGCATGTTGCGGAATTTCACCCGCTTCATGATGATCGACATAAAATACTGTTGCTCCTTGCTTTAGTATTCTATCTAACGCCATGCGATTTTTTTTTAAGGAAATATCTAGAACTGTTATCTTATCATTTGGTTTTACCTCAACTTGATCTAACAATTGAATATTCCGTTTTACTCCCGTAATCAACTTTGCCTGCATAGGCTTTGCCAAACGTAATTGCACTAGAGCACAAATTCCGTCAGCATCCCCATTAAAAACATCTATTTGCACAAAGTACTCCTATCATGAATGCCGCTGAGTATTTTACCTGACTACTATTAAAAATAAAAACTTCACAACTAAAATCTTTCTTTTGAAGGTAGAATAACCATAAAATAAAGCAACATAATCATCTTACTAAATGACAACTCAAACATCCTATTTAAACTTACGTTTTTTTTCTGCCTCCTTAACTCGCATACTACCTAATGCACAAGCTGTTTACCTAGCTATTATTGTAATTGTCAGTTTTGTTCTGATTTATAGCTTATCTAATTTATTGATGCCTGTTTTTGCCTCTATCGTCCTAGCTTATTTGCTTGAAGGCCTAGTAGGTAAAATCATTAACTTAGGCTTACCTCGTATAACAGCGGTATATTTAGTATTTTGCTGCTTCATAACATGCTTAGGTTTTTTATTATTTTATTTAATGCCATTAGTTTCACAACAAGCTATTGAGCTTATTCAAAATATACCTGGGATCATCAACCGAACACAGGCACTAGTTTTACGATTACCGGAACTTTATCCGAAATTTATTTCAGAAAACAAAATTCAGCAAATCACTTTTTCCATACAACAGGAGTTATTAACCTATGGTCAAAATGTACTTTCATTATCTGCTGCCTCTGTCATTGGTATAGTTAGCGCTATGATATATTTGTTTTTAGTGCCTATGATGGTATTTTTCTTTTTAAAAGATAAGGCAATACTTATTAACTGGTTTTTGCAGTTTATGCCTAAGCAAAGACATTTAACCGTACGCGTATGGGAAGAAGTCGATACACAGATTGGTAATTATGTACGCGGTAAGCTTTCTGAGGTATTTATTCTTTGGTTTGTCAGTTTTGTGACCTTTGCAAGTATTGGCTTAAATTACGCCATGTTATTAGCGGTATTAATGGGCATACAAGTCATCATTCCTTATATAGGCGCAACACTCATTACTTTTCCTGTGCTCGGGGTCGCTTATTTTCAGTGGGGCTTAAACGGCGATCAATTTATGTACCTTGTCATCGCTTATTCAATTATTCAAGCATTAGACGGCGTTGTCCTAGTACCAGTATTATTTTCTGAAGCCGTAAACTTACACGCGATTGCCATTATCGTGGCTATTTTATTTTTTGGAGGAGTATGGGGCTTCTGGGGGGTTTTCTTTGCTATTCCCTTAGCAACCGTTGTTAAAGCTGTACTAACCGCTTGGCCAAGATTGGGAGACACGAATACGGAAATATATCCAGGATAGCATCATCAAACTTATTGCCAATAGTCACTAGGTAGATGAGAGCGCTAGTTTTTAAATAGACTACTAACTTGATAGTTGAAAGTAGATATTTAGATGGAGTCATTTGGTATCAAGCTTAATGACTAAGGGTGGTGTAGACGGCAGGCAGTTATTGTAACTCTACCAAAATGGGTCTTATATAGCATTTAAAACTATTAAAAAAACAACTTAAACCAATTTAACACCATTGCTTATAGCGTCTAGATAGACATTATAAGCAATGGTGTTAGATTAGTTAGCTTAATCGGCTATTTCATATTTATCACTGGCAGAATCCACGCGATCACGCAATTCTTTACCAGGTTTAAAATGTGGCACATGTTTTTCAGACAAGCTAACAGACTCACCTGTTTTTGGATTGCGACCGATTCTAGGTGGGCGTTTATGTAGCGAAAAACTACCAAACCCCCTAATTTCAATTCTTTTTCCAGTAGATAATGCTTGATTCATTTTTTCAATCACACACTTTACAGCTAGCTCAACATCTTTCAATGATAAATAGGGTTGTTTTTTAGCAAGCGATTCAATTAATTCTGATTTTGTCACGTATTATCCTGTAAAAAAACAAGGGGACCTCAATATTACAAGGCCCCTTTATTACTTCATAAATTATTTTTCTAACTGCTTAAAGAGATCAGCCATTGTAGGTGTTCCAGTCGAATGCTGTGTATGGTCCTTAATGGTATGTGTTTCTTCGTCTTGGTCTTTTGCTTTAATTGACAATGAAATTGACTTACTCTTCTTATCTACACCAATAAATTTAGCTTCAAGAACATCGCCCTCTTTCAGTAAAGTACGAGCATCTTCAACGCGATCACGTTGAATTTCAGAGGCACGTAAATATCCTTCAACATTGTCAGCCAATAAAATAATTGCGCCTTTGGCATCAACTTCTTTAATAGTACCTTTTACCAAACAACCTTTTTCGTTAGTAGCCAAAAAGTTTTGGAAAGGATCTTGTTCCAATTGTTTAATACCTAACGAAATACGCTCACGCTCAGAATCTACCGCTAAAATAACAGTTTCTAATTCATCACCTTTCTTAAACTCACGCACCGAATTTTCGCCATCATCCGCCCAAGAAATATCAGACATATGGACTAGACCATCAATACCACCATCTAAACCGATGAAAATACCGAAATCAGTAATTGATTTTATTTTTCCAGAGATTTTATCGCCTTTGTTATGAGTTGCGGCAAATTCATCCCATGGATTAGTTTTGCACTGTTTCATACCTAAAGAAATACGACGACGCTCTTCATCAATTTCTATAACCATTACTTCAACATCATCACCTAATTGAACTAACTTAGATGGATTAACATTTTTGTTGGTCCAATCCATTTCAGATACGTGAACCAAACCTTCAACACCCTCTTCAATTTCAACAAAACAACCGTAGTCGGTTAAATTATTTACTTTACCAAATACGCGAGTACCGGCAGGGTATCTACGAGCAATATTTTGCCATGGATCTTCACCCATTTGCTTCATGCCTAAGGAAACACGGTTTTTATCTTTATCGTATTTCAAGACTTTAACTTTAATTTCTTGACCGATTTCAACGCATTCAGATGGATGACGTACGCGTCTCCATGCCATATCAGTAATATGGAGCAGACCGTCAATGCCACCCAAATCAATGAACGCGCCATAATCAGTAAGATTTTTAACAACACCGGTTACAACAGCACCTTCTTCCAGTGTTTTCAGTAATTCTTCTCTTTCTGCGCTGTATTCTTTTTCTACTACTGCGCGACGAGACACAACAACGTTATTACGTTTTTGATCTATTTTAATAACTTTGAATTCAAGATCACGATTTTCTAAGAAAGTCGTATCTCTGATAGGACGAACGTCAACTAAAGAACCTGGTAAGAATGCACGCAATGCGCCAACCGATACAGTGAAACCGCCGCGTACTTTGCCAGTGATTTGACCGATAATAGTGGCTTCTTTTTCAAAAGCAGTTTCAAGTTCGAACCAAGCTTTGTTTTTCTTCGCTTTATCTCTAGAAAGAAGGGTAGCGCCTAAACCATCTTCGAATAAATCCAAAGCAACTTCAACTTCATCGCCAATTGAAACTTCCAATTCGCCATCGTTGTTTAAAAATTGCCATTTAGGAATCACGCCTTCTGATTTAGAATGCGTACTAACGATAACCATGTCATTTTCAATATCAATGACTGTACCGATCAACATGGCACCAGGACTCATCTTGGTTCTGGTTAAACTTTCTTCTAGTAATGCAGCAAAGCTTTCGCTCATTTTATTAATTCCCAAGCTTGTCGAAACACGAACAAACCTTTTCTTTATCAAAGTTAAAAAAAACCACACACAATAGTGCAGCCATATGAAAAATCCTTAACGGATTAAATTTATTACCTCTTCAACGACAGAATTAATAGTCATCTCCGACGAATCTATATAAAGAGCATCACTCGCCATAGCTAATGGAGCTATTTCACGCTCCATATCACGACGATCACGAGCTTCGATCTCAGCTTTTATTTTTGTAAGATTAGCATCAATATCTTTTTCTATCAACTGTTTATATCTTCTTTCCGCTCTTTTTTCGGCACTCGCCGTTAAAAATACTTTATTTTCAGCGTCTGGAAAAACAATCGTACCCATATCTCGACCATCAGCAACCAAACCAGGTATCTGCCTAAAATCTTTCTGTTTCTGCAATAAAATTGCCCTAACTTCAGGTAATGCAGCTACTTGAGATGCGATATTGCCGGTACTTTCAAGCCCCAATTGATCAGTAATATCTATGCCATTAAGTCTAACAATTAATGCATCACCGCACTCGAACTCTAACAGCATTGCTTGAGTTACTTTAACAATATCACTGACATTAGCTAAATCAACCGAGGCATTTTGAATGGCAATAGCCACTGACCTATAAATAGAGCCGCTATCCAAATAATGCCAACCTAGTTTTTTTGCCACTAAACGACTAACAGTGCCTTTACCAGCACCACTAGGACCATCAATCGTTAAAACAGGCGCAAGCATCAAGATTCCTCACAAACCAACGCTAAACCTAAACGATGAACCAAATCTTTAAACTCAGGGAAAGAGGTATTCACATTAGCACAATCTAAAATAGTGATAGGTGCATCAGCTCGCAATCCAGCGATTGAAAACGCCATAGCAATCCGATGATCACCATGTGAAGTGACTATACCACCGCCTATAGTGCCACCTTGAATAACCATACCATCTTCAGTCGGCTGTGCATCGACACCTAAAATTTGCAAGCCATCAGCCATAACCTGAATTCGATCTGATTCTTTCACTCTCAGCTCTTCTGCCCCACTCAAACGGGTTTGACCTTTTGCGCAGGCAGCGGCAACAAATAATACGGGAAATTCATCAATAGCCAAGGGCACTAATGCTTCAGGAATATCGATACCTGTTAATGGACTATAGACCACATGTAGATCAGCTACTGGCTCACCGCCAACAATACGCTCATTGAGGACATCAATTTTTGCCCCCATTAAGCGCAATATATCAATCACTCCCGTACGTGTAGGATTAATACCCACATGCTTTAACAATAAATCAGAACCCGGTGCAATGGATGCACCGACCAAAAAGAAGGCTGCAGAGGAAATATCACTAGGCACATCAATATCAGCCGCTGTTAACTTACCCTCTGCGGTAATAGTGACTTTGCTATCTTGTTGTTTAACAGGATAAGAGAAACCTGACAACATACGCTCGGTATGATCACGGGTAGGCGCAGGTTCAGTCACGCTAGTTTCACCTTCCGCATACATGCCCGCCAATAACAAACAAGATTTCACCTGTGCGCTAGCCATAGGCATTGCATAATCGATACCCTGTAACTGTCCGGCTTTGCCAGTAATATAAAGCGGTGCAGTACCTTTTTCAGTCGCTTTAATATCAGCACCCATTAACGCTAAGGGCTCAGTAACTCGCTTCATCGGCCTACCCGACAAAGACTTATCACCAGTCAACACAGAATTAAAAGGTTGCCCCGCTAACAAGCCACTCAATAAACGCATGGAAGTTCCTGAATTACCCAGATACAAGTCATTTTTAGGTGCTTTCAAGCCGTGCTTACCAACACCATGAATGGTCAAACAACCATTAACGGGACCTTCGATTTCAACACCCATATCCCGAAATGCTTGCAAGGTCGCCAGTGCATCTTCGGCTTCTAAAAAGCCTTTCACATGGGTAACGCCATCAGCCAATGAACCTAACATAATTGAACGATGCGACATAGACTTGTCACCCGGCACTCGTGCTTCGCCTTGTAACAATCCGCCTGGCTGAACTTTAAATGTAATTGTTTTAGTCATATTGCCTTCAAACTGATTAAGAAAGCGCTGCCTCGCTGTGTTGGCATACGCAAAGATTTCAAAAAGCTGTTGGCCATCATCATGCTCCAACAGGCACTGTATTTTATCGAGCTGTGATTTCGTCTGCTGTAGCAAGGGGATAATTTCATTTTTATTTGCTAAACAAATATCTCGCCACATTGTAGGGTCACTAGAAGCGATCCGCGTAAAGTCTCTAAAGCCACCCGCCGCATAATTAAAGATTTCACTTTGCTCATCTTGATGGCCCAGCATATCAACTAAAGCAAAGGCCAATATATGAGGCAAATGACTGGTTGCTGCCAATATCGCATCATGCCTATGCACCTCCATCATAGAGACTTCAGAACCACAATATTCCCAGAAGCTTTGAATCTTCTGCAATGCATCTTGGCGAGTCTGATTGAGAGGTGAAATAATCAAACGCTTATTGACAAACAAATCATCAACAGCAGCCTCAACGCCACTTTGTTCAGCACCTGCGATAGGATGAGCTAGTACTAAATTACTAGGTACTACACCAAAAACTCGCTGCGCTGCGGCAACGACATTGGCTTTGGTGCTACCGACATCGGTATAAATCGTGCGATCTGACCAAACAGGCTGCAACAAAGAAAGTATGCTTTCAATAGATTCAACGGGAGTCGCAATAACGACACAATCCGCATCTTGCACTGCCTCCTCTATGTGTAAAGTGTAGTCATCGATAACACCTAAACGCTTTGCCGTTTCTAGGTTTTCAAGGTCCTGCAAACGCCCATAACCTAGGATATATTTACTTAATCCTTTTAATCTGGCTGTACGGGCGACAGAACCGCCCATTAAGCCAACACCAATAATACAAAGTTTATCGAACATCAGCCAAGCTATCGGTTAATGCCTTAAGAAATAGCTGATTCTCTATTTTTGTGCCTATACTAATACGCAAATGATTAGGCAATTCATACACCCCTACCGGTCTGACAATAACGCCTTTGCGCAGCAATGCTTCATAAATGGGTAGTCCCGCCTGCTTCAAATCTACCAAAACAAAATTGCCTGCAGATGGCACCCACTCTAAACCTAAGACTTTAAAACCATCGACTAATTGCTGCATGCCTTGCGCATTGACAGTAATAGTCTGTTGCAAATGTTCATCATCACTCAATGCGGCTAGTGCTGCCACCAACGCTAGGCTATTATTGTTAAAGGGTTGACGCACGCGATTAAGAATATCGGACATTTGAGGGCTAGATAAACCATAACCGATACGTAAGCCAGCCAAACCATAAGCCTTAGAAAAAGTACGTGTGATCAATAAATTAGGATGATCTTTTAACCAAGCTATAGAATTGATCGCTTCTACGTCATTAACAAATTCAAAATAAGCCTCATCCAACACACACACACAGGTATCAGGTAGAGCCTCTATAAATTGCGCTAGACTATCTTGACTCAGCAAAGTCCCCGTTGGGTTATTTGGATTAGCAATAAACACCAAACGCGTTTTTTCAGTGATAGCCAAAAGCATGGCGTCTAAATCATGACCATAATTTAAAGCAGGCACCACCACTGCGGTCGCACCGACTGCTTGAGTTACGATAGGATAAACAGCAAAAGCATGTTGCGAAAAAACCGCTTCGTGTTCGGGGGTTAAAAATGCCCTTGCTACCAACTCTAATATTTCATTAGAACCATTGCCTAAGGTAATTTGGCTGTCGTCTACTGCATATTTATCGGCCAAAGCTTGCTTTAATAAGAAACCACTGCCATCAGGATACAATGCTAATTCAGGCAATGCTGAAGCAATAGCCTCCAAGGCTTTTTTCCCAGGACCTAAGGGATTTTCATTAGAAGCTAGCTTGATAATCTGAGTGAGACCCAACTCGCGCTCTAGCTCTTCAATCGGTTTGCCGGCTTTATAAGGTATTAGGCGTTGCACACCGGCTACCGCAAGCGTGTATATTTTATCGGAATTGTTCATGGATTTAATTAACAGAATTTAATGGTTGTATCACACTAACCGAAGCTTAGAGCACTGCTTTAGGATAAGAGCCTAATAATTTAAACATCTTAACGTTGTCTTTTACGCTAGCTAAAGCCTGAGCAATTAGGCTATCGTCGCTATGTCCTTCTACATCAATGAAAAAAACATAATCCCATAAGCCTTGACGCGAAGGTCTAGATTCAATTTGCACCATACCTATGCCGAATTTTGCGAAGGGCTCAAGAATCTTATGCAAAGCACCCGGTTGATTGTCGGTAGATACCACCAATGAGGTTTTATCATTACCAGTAGGCGAGGATAATTGTTGACCGATAATAATAAAGCGAGTGGTATTGTTCGGCTCGTCTTCAATATTTTTGGCCATAATGGCTAAATTATAAACTTCTGCGGCAACCTTACCTGCGATGGCAGCACTTTGTTTATTATCTAATGCTAAGCGCGCAGCCTCGGCATTACTATTGACGGCTGTTAACCTAGCATGAGGCAGATGCTTATCTAACCATTGCTTGCATTGAGCCAATGATTGCTGATGAGAATATACTTCTGTTATTTCGGCCAGACTAGTTGCATGGCCCATCAAATTTTGATGTACCCTGATCTCAACTTCACC
>CAMDNJ010000033.1 GCA_945902915.1 Crenothrix polyspora
CTTTCGAGATGACGTTAATAACGCCGCCCATCGCATGGTTACCATATAAAGCTGAACCAGCGCCACGCACTACCTCAATTCGATTAATATCAATGGTACCTAATTGAGACCAGTCAACCTGACTATCATAAGCCACGTTCATGGGCACATCATCAATTAACACTAAGGTTCTACCATTGCCAGGTAAGCCGCGAGTGTAAGTTTGAGCAATTCGATTGGGTGACGACGCATCCATTCTGGCGGCATAAACACCGGGCACACCTCTTAATAATTGATCTGCAGTTGTTGCACCTGACTTTTCAATCCGTTCACTATCAATCACAGTCACAGCAGATGAAACATCTTTTATACTACGCTGTGTTTTGGTAGCCGTTACCACCATTTCATCGAGTGCGGTATCAGATTTATTGGTTTTTTCAGCATCACTAGACTTACTTTCCTTAGTTGTAGTCGCTATTTTTTTAGTATCACTAGGTTTGCTGGCCGAATTTGTGGCATTAGATTCATCAGGCTTAACTGCGTTATCTACCTCGTCAGCAGCCGTAGCTAAAAGTGGCACGGCTAATAGTACAATACTTAAAAGTTTTATTTTCTTCATGTTTTTGTGTTTCCTGTTATTTTTTTTATAGTGTTTTAAAACGAGCATCATGAAGGCGTTTGGATCTTCTCTTTTTTAGCCAATGGGTAACACCTGTAATCATTAGTAATAAAGGCGCAAAGCCCGCTATCAAAACTAAAATTCTGCCGGGTTCGCCTAATATTTCGCCGTTATGTAGTGGTAATTGAATATTTAAAAAAGCATTGCCAGCACTTAATTGATGAGGATCTTTGACTTTTAAAACTTTTCCTGAATATTGGTCTATCCACAACAGCGTTGTGCCCTTGTCACTCATCTCATCAACTTGTTTACCCATCACCACATAAACGCCTGTTTTATTAGCTGGAAAGGATACGCGTTGTACGTTGATACCTGGAAAAGTCTGCTCTGCAATATTGATCGCTGTTTCTGTGCTAATTGATACATCCATCACTTTTTCTGAAACAATGGCAGCGCGCATGCTATCCACAGGCGAAAAATAGTTAACGATAGGTCTGAATATATAGGGCATATTAAAATGCACTCCCGACAAAGACACAGAAAAAAGTATTAGGGCTGTATAGATACCCACCGTTTTGTGTAGATCAAAATTGAATCGGGTAGGGCTAGCATTTCTTTTGATGATAAAAGCGGCCTTGAGGTGCTTTAGTTTTGGCCACCATATATAAATACCGGTCATGATAAGGAGCAGTGTCAATAATGAAGTAATACCCATTATTAATTGCCCAGTTTCATCGGCGAATAAATTAACGTGCAGTCTCAAGACCAGAGCCATTAAGGAACTAAATTGATCTCTTTGGCCCATGACCTCTCCTGTGTACTGATTCATCATCAGTTCGTAGAAGTGATGGTTATGGCCTTTGTGATTGCCTTCAGCAGGGACTTGGTAACGAATGATTAAGGCTTCATCTGAGGAAGCCGGTAATTGAATATGAGAGGGTGCGTCTTTTATAGGGGATAAAAGATTAGCTGAGGTGATGAGATCAGCGATAGATTTAGATTGATTACCAGGGTGCTCTATTAACATAGATTCTGCGTTTAGAAGCTCATCTAATGCATGATCATAAACAAGAATACTGCCTGTTATGCCAGCAATGACCAAAAAGGCTCCCAGCCAAAGTGATATATAAAGATGGATTTTAAGTAGGATCTTTCTAAGCGTTATTTTACTAATAAACGACTTAAGCTTATTGTTCAAAGCGATAAGATTAGTAGCTTTCTCAATATCACAGTCTGACGGTTCTAACAGCGGTTTTATACTTGACATAATTTATATCACCTAAAATAATATTACATTGAAAGAACTGATAAAAGCAAAAAATAGGCCAACAATTACTTTGTTCTTTTTTTTCAATGAGTCAGGGTGTTATCTAAGTATTTATACTTATTTAAAACTAGGTGATATGCCACACTTTTTTAAAGAAATAAGGCATATGCCCTATTTCTGAATTAAGCGTGATTGTAATTAATGCCGCATAGCTTTAGTCTTTAAAATTAATACTTTACCTTCCTAGAGCTTCTGTAATAAGCTTTGCCGACAAAATACAACCCAGCCTTAAATGCGGTCTTTAAAAATCTGCGTTTTACGACACTCTGTTTATATGGAATACCTCGCCCATGACCCAACAAGTCCCTGTACTAGAAGCTAAAAACTTAATCGTTCATTACAAACAGCATCTCGCCATCGACACCTTAAATCTTTGTGTACCTAAAGGCTGTGTTTATGCGTTATTAGGCGGTAATGGCGCTGGCAAAAGCACCACGATTAGTACCTTTTTAACCTTTAACCGTCCGACGAGTGGTGAGGTTTTGATTGAAGGGCTTTCAGCTCATGAGCATTCAGCCTTAGTTCGTGCCAAGATTGCTTATCTACCCGAAAACGTGGCCTTATATGAATTAATGACGGGCGTAGAAAACTTAACGTTCTTCTGCACCTTGGCGGGTATTAATATTAGCACTGAGTTAGCGCGGCAGTTATTAACAGACAGTGGCTTACAAACGGATGCTCATGTTAAGCGTGTAGGCAGTTATTCCAAAGGTATGCGTCAAAAAGTGGGTTTGGCGATTGCTACCGCCAAAAATGCAAAAGCCATGTTATTAGATGAGCCGACCTCTGGACTCGATCCTAGTGCAGCTAATGATTTTGCCAATCGCATCAGGGCGGCAGCCGATTTAGGTATGGCGGTGTTAATGGCTACTCATGATTTATTTAATGCTAAACAAGTGGCTGATCGTATCGGCATCATGAAGCAAGGCCGTTTAGTCGAAGAATTTGATGCTCATACTGTGCAGCATGATGAGTTAGAGCATAAGTATCTGGCTCATGCCCGAGGCTTGGCATGATAGGCGCTATTGTCCACAAAGAATTTGTTTCTACCTTGCGTGATGGCCGCTTATTGATACTGGGTTGTTCATTACTAGTGCTTTTTGTAGGCTTTTTATTGTCCTCAACGATGCAAACACAACAACTACGCGCAGAAAAACTCAGTGTCGGCAGCACCGCTAAACAACAATGGGATACGCAAAGTGTTAAGAGCCCCCATGCCGCAGCCCATTACGGTATTTATGTCTTTAAACCCGATACAGCCGTAGCCGCCTTAGATCCAGGCTTAAGACCTTTTATCGGTCAATCTTTATGGCTAGAACCGCACAAGCGCAATTTTGAACGCTTTAATCCGAGTGCCGATGAAACACTGGCTCATCGTTTTGGGCAAATGACCACCAGCTTTGTACTGTATGCTTTACTGCCTTTACTGATCGTGGCTTTAACCTTTAATACTATTAGTCAAGAACGTGAGCGAGGTACCTTGCGGATGTTGCATAGCTTGGGACTGAATACCCAAGCTTTAGTGTTTGGTAAATTGCTGGGTTTATTGGCGGCGTTTAGTTTGGTGTTGTCTCCCGCCTTACTACTGGCCTTTTTACTGCTACAAGAAAGTTTTAACTTAAGCGCTGACGAAGGTGTGCGTCTGGGTTTGTTGTTACTGTCCTTCTTGTTGTATTACGCAATATTTGCAGCCCTTGCTATTGCCGCTTCGGCTTACTTTAAAACCAGTCGCATTACTTTATTCTTTTTATTGGCTTTCTGGCTAGGCTCTGTATTCATTGGCCCACGCTTAGGTGCGGTAGTAGCACAAATGGGGTCGCCGAATCCGAGTGCTGAGGTCTTTTGGGCGGCGATTAAGCAAGATATAGACCTAGGCCTTAATGGCGACGGCAATCACGAGCAGCGTAACAAAGCTTTTGAAGCACAATTATTGGCGCAGTATCACGTCAATAGTAAAGACGAATTGCCTGTGGGTTTTGTGTCATTAAATCGTCAATTTAATGATCATTACTCTAGCCGTGTCCATGCCCTACATTTTGATCGCTTACGTGATAACTTTATGCGGCAACAGCACTTAACACTTATCGGCTCTAGTTTAGGCCCAAGCTTAGCCATGCGCTCTTTGTCCATGACCTTAGCCGGTATGGATTTAGCGCATCAGCGTCATTTTGAAGATGCGGCAGAAGCTTATCGCCATTATTTTATTAACCTCACCGAAGACTGGGACAGAGAGCGCAGCCATGGCACTGAGCGCACTGCTAAAGGAGAGAGTGCTGATTGGCGTAGCGTAAAAGATTTTAACTATAGCCCTCCCGATAGCCGGTTTGCTTTGCAACAGGCACAGTTAGATCTAGTCGTTTTGACGGCTTGGCTACTCGTAGCACTGTTATTATTATCCCTATCCGCTAAGAGATTAACTCCATGATGACCTTGATCCCGATAGAATGGCTGCGTTTTAGCCGCAACCCCCTTAATTTGTGGGCGCTAGCTTTGTTTTTTGTACTGATGACAGTGAGCGCTACTTGGTCTGGCCTAGTCGCTCGCGAATACCGGCATACGCAAGCGGCACCGGTTAAGATTCAGGCGGGGGTTAATCAAGCAGAAATGCATGACGCGCCAAAAGTCCATGACTCAGCTGAAAAAGCCAGCGCTTATGCTTTAGGTTCTAAGGCACAAGCCTTGCACATGCCCGTCTTAGGTGGCTTGGCACTTAATGTGAGTCAAGTGGATTTTATAAGCACGACCATTAACGCCTCAATTCGAAATCGACATACCGATGGCCGCACCAGCGACCCTTTATTTAATCCCTTAATGCACGAATTAGGCTTTTTAGATTTCTCTACTCTGTTAGCCTTGTTTACACCGCTGCTTATAATTGCCTTAAGTTATGGTTTGATACAGGAAGATAGAGAAAGTGGTGTTTGGCGCTTAGTCTGTACACAAAGTACAAAGCCGTGGATGCTGGTCTTTACGGCGTTGGCAGTGCGCTTTGGCTTAGTGTTAATACTCATGTTCATAAGCTCAGGTATTACTTTTGCCTTAGATTCAGGCGCAAGCCTTGCTGCCTTAGCGCAGTGGCTAGTCTTTATTAGTTGTTATGCCTTGCTGTGGTTTGCTATTGCAGGCTTAGCTTTATTGCTACGAATTTCTTCGGGGGCTGCAGCCTTAGTCATGCTAGGCGTTTGGTTAATACTAACCTTTGCCGTACCGGCGGGCTTATCGTTTGCTGCTAATCAACATAGCGCCATGCCCTCACGTTTGACTGCTATTATTGATATCCGTCATTTTCAAGAACTCAGTAATCAGCAGCGACAAAGTTTGTTAAGCAAGTGGTACACAGATCATCCCGAGATTACCGCGCCAACAACAGAATTAGCCCGCGAAATTAGCTCTTTACCCGCAGGCTTGGAGCTAGACAGCCAAATACGACCCTTGATGGCTAGTTTTGATACGGCGCGTAAAAGCCAGTTTGAGTTCCTAGAGCGCTGGTCTGCGCTGTCACCTGCTTTAGCTATGGTCTTAATGGCCGATCGCTTAGCGGGTTTAGATGCACCGCGTTATGCTGATTTTATAGCCCAGGTTAATCACTTTGAAGATCAATGGCGAGCAAGCTTTGTACCAAGCATTATGGCCAATAGTCCTTGGTCTGCTAATGAATCCGCACCGTTACCAAGCTTTGCCTTTAATGCCCAGCAAGATAACGCAGCCTGTTGGCGCTTATCAGGCATTCAAGCCCTTATAGCACTGGCTTTTTTTGGCTTATTGTTTGCCTTGCGAAGACAGCTTGCTAAATCATGAGTGGGGAGACGCTGTTTTTGGAAAAATGCTACCGAGGTTCTGCTTGAGAAATTAGCAAAAACGTCGCGATTACTAATACTTTCTTAGGGCAAACAGCTTTATCGTTTGCCCACCATTTTGAGACATAACAGTAGGCACCGAGCAGTGTCCGAATGACCTACCTAGCTTCAGTCATATAGTCCCTGAGTAAGCTATTTACCAATACCTGGTATTTAATGTGTTTTTCGCTCGCTTGTTTTTTTAAAAATAACAAAATGTCGTTATCCAATTGCAAGGTTGTGCGAATTTTTTTGGGTTTGTAAAAACGTCCACGGATTCCATCGCTAAAGTCATAATTATCTTCTAGCTCGAAATCATCAAACTTAGCTCTTTGTTCAACATTTTTCATAATTCCCCCTCTCTTTTGGATTCGCATAGCGAGCTGAAATAATTCTGATTATCTCTTCACCATCCTCGGTAAAAAACAAGTTAGCGACAACCAAAAGGTGTGCATTCTGTGTTGCCCCAATGGTTATCCATCTTTCTTCAAAATAGCTAAATCTGTGATCTAATTTCGATATTTGTAACGGATCATCGAAGACTGTTCTTGCTTCTTCAAAAGCGACACCATGATTTTGAAGATTTAACTTATTTTTATTTTCGTCCCATTCAAATTGCATAAGCTTTTCCATTGCAAATTCTTGATTAAAGTATATCACAACAAAATTACGCTTCTAGCATGAATGACCGCTGAAATTGGCGGCGATCTGGTCTCAATTCTTCTTTGGATTTATCGTTTGCCCACCATTTGTGGATAGTGAGCGTTAACTACCTCGCCTGACTTTATTTAGGTGTAGTTTATACTTGCACCTAACAATTAAATAACCTATATTCAGATCTTAATACAGATCCGTTATGAGTTTTCATTATGTCCACAATACAAATTTCCGAAGATATATTGCCACTGGGTCAGTTCAAAATTCAGGCCTCCGCACTGTTAAAAAGCATTAATAGTAGCAATCGATCCATCATCATTACCCAGAACGGTAAACCCGCAGCCGTTGTGCTATCGCCCAGCGAATTTGATCGTTTAAATACCCAATCCAGATTTCTATCCGCCGTGCAACAAGGTTTAGACGATGTCCAAGCCGGCAGAGTAATTGACGATGATATGCTGGATGTGGTCTTGGAATGCAAAATTGCGAAGTTGTAAATTGCGCTGGAGTGATCGATCCACAGATGACCTTGCTAACATATACACCTTTATTGCGCGGACCAACCCTAAAAACGCCAAGCAATGGGTGGAAAAACTTAGAAACCGTGCAAGAAGTGCCGCCAATTCGGCGCTAATTGGCCGAGTGGTGCCTGAGTTAGGTCAAGCAGATATTCGAGAGGTTTTTGTAGACCACTATCGAATCGTCTATCACGTCGAAGCAGATGGCATATCGATATTGACAGTGTTTGAAGGCCATCAATTATTTAAGCTATAAATCTCGGCTACCAACTTAAGACGAGGCATTTTAGCTTAGCCGTTCACTTTTAGACAGGGCTCTAATAAGAGCAGACAAAGGGCGAAAGGTTAAGGGCGAAGAGTTATTCTAACATCTGTTCTAGCTTAATCTTGCGTCCTGTGCCTTTCGTCTGTGCTCAAACTATCTCGGCTTAAGTTGCTAGCTATAAATCTCTGAGCATGAATTCGGGTTAGTTAAAAATTATCAAATAGAATTTATTGCTATACTTTGTTGCACTTTTATACAGCTTCAAAAACCTAACATTCATTTAATTGATCGATTCGACAGTGAGTTATAAACATTTAAATTATTATGCGACTTACTTCCGAGCAAATTCAAACCATTAAACAAACAGCTTATTCTGTGCTAGGGGCAGATTCGCGAGTTATTCTGTTTGGTTCTCGTGTTGATGACGCAAAAAAAGGTGGGGATATTGATTTATTATTTGAAACTGAGCACATTCTTGATAATCGAGTTAATTTAATTGGCAGTCTTTACGTGGCATTAATACGTAAATTGGGTGATAGAAAAATTGATATTTTGTTAAAAGATCCTACCACAACCGATACCCCTATATTGCAGATTGCTAAGCAAACTGGAATTCAATTATGAGCTTGAGATATCTTCCAGAACATGTACAAATTGTTAGGCTTACACTAGACTTGGCCCATAAAGAGGCAAAGCATTTACATTATAGTGAAAGTACTTTATTTAGTGCGCCTATAGATCTCGAATGGGTTAAGTCACTAGATACGCAGCCAGAAGTCTCAGAAAAAGTTGAGGCTTTTGTAAGTCGTTTCGGTAGGCTTCAAGATCATTTAGGAGAAAAACTATTGCCCAGATTTGCAGCGCTAGTCGGTGAAAATACAAAGACCTTATTGGACACCTTGGTTTTCGCTGAAAGAATGGGGGTTTTAAGCTGTGTAGATACCTTTATGGCCGCTCGTAAATTAAGAAACACTCTGGTACATGAATACATGTATGACGCTCAGCTAATTCTAGAAAGCCTTTTTGCCGCTCAGCATGCTTGCCATCTTTTTTTTAGTATTATAGAAAAAACTGAAGCAGAACTAGATCAGTTAGGTGTTCCGAATTAAGCCAAGGGTGGACAAACAGCTTTAACGTTTACCCAACTTTTGTCGATAAAAGTGGTGGAAAAAAAACATTGGCCACTCTACCTGACTATTAAATATTTATTGCACCGCCAGCACAGAGATATGTCCGGCCTCGGTGTTGTTTGCCCGTGGTCGAATTAGAATTTCAACGTCACCTGAGCAGGTCGGGGTTTACAACCCCGATCGAAATGTTTGGATACCTCAATAACTGTCGAAACCTTAAACGTTAGGAACGGGGTTGCAAACCCCGTCCCGCTTGGCATCAATGTTATGCGGCTTGATTTATTCCCTGCTGAATGCTGACGCATTGCTAGTGAACAAAGTGCGTTATTACAAGAAGCTCGACAAAAATTACTTACTCAGCAAACACTCAGTAAATTAGAACAAAATGGTGTGTTACATGGATTACAAGTTTTAATCGAGACTGCCATTGGTATAACTAAGCATCTATTAAAAGAGTTAGCTGAACCTGTGCCTATTTCTGCTTATGATAGTTTTAGCCGTTTACATAACAAAAAGAAAATAGATGACGCTCAACTCCAACAGACAAAATGTCGGGTTACTCTGCCGCTAACCCGACCTACAGCTCGTATTAAGTTGATAGCCTACATTCCTAAGACTTTGCCAATAAAGCTAACAACTCCTCAGTTTTTGCTTGCATTAACTTCGCATCACCGCGTGATTCCACATTAAGTCTTACCAAGGGCTCGGTATTAGAACAGCGTAAATTAAAGCGCCACTCGGTAAACTCCATACTCAGGCCATCGGTAAAATCAATCTGCTCAGCGCTGGGTTGATAATGCGCTTGCACTAAAGCAATCGCAGCCGCAGGATCTGCAATGGTACGATTGATTTCACCACTGGCAGGAAACAGCAACATACGCTGGTCAACCAGTTGCGACAAACTAAGACCACTTTTACTGATCAACTCTATCACCAGCAACCAAGGAATCATGCCGCTATCGCAGTAAGAAAAATCTCTAAAATAATGATGGGCGCTCATCTCGCCACCATACACCGCATCTTCTAAGCGCATTCTTTCTTTGATAAAGGCATGGCCGGTTTTACTTAGCACGGCGATGCCTGACATACCGTTAACGATATCTATAGTGTTCCAAGTTAAGCGTGGATCATGGACTATTTTTTCTCCTGGATTTTGCTTAAGGAAAGCTTCTGCTAGTAAACCAACAATATAATAGCCTTCTATAAAGCGACCGTTTTCATCAAACAAAAAACACCGGTCGAAATCACCATCCCAAGCAATACCTAAATCTGCGCCATGAGCTTTAATGGCGGCCATAGTGCTAGCCCGATTTTCGGGTAACAAGGGATTAGGGATACCATTAGGAAAATGGCCATCGGGTTCATGATGTACTTTTATAAATGTTACCGGCTGGCTCATGGCTTGTTCCAAAGCCGTTTCTAGCCAATCCAAGACATGACCTGCCGCACCATTACCGGCATTAACCACGACTTTTAAAGGCTTTAAAGCCTGAGCATCAATATAGCCTAATAAATGCTCGGTATAATCTTCTGCAATGGAAATAGCTTTAACTGTAGCTAAGACTGCCACCGGAGCCGTAAACTGATTGGCTTCTGCCAAGCGCTTGATATCATTTAAGCCCGTATCACCACTGACGGGCTTACTTTGTTCACGTACCAACTTCATGCCGTTAAAATCTTTAGGATTATGACTAGCCGTGACCATAATGCCGCCATCCATAGACTGCCCCGCATCTTGATAAGCAAAGGTCGCATAATAGACTTCTTCAGTACCGCACAAGCCTATGTCATAAACATCCACACCGGCATCTAGCAAACCCTGTGTGACCGCCGCCGCCAGTTCATCACTCGATAAACGAATATCTCTACCGACAATCACCCGACGAGGTTGTATATGCTCGGCATAAGCTCTACCGATACGATAAGCAATATCGACATTTAATTCATCAGGAAGTCGGCCACGGATATCGTAGGCCTTAAAACAGCTTAGTAATTGTGTCATGATTTTTCATCTGTTGTTTGGGTAGTCACGCAGCAAACAGCTAGTGCCTAAGTGTTTACCATAGAGAGCCAGATTATAAGCTATAACTAATGGGTTTGGGCTTAGGGATTTTTAAAATCCGAATAAACCACACTACTCAAAATGATCATAAAACAACGACATCATCAACCTAAAATACTATCCGTAATAATACTCTCAGTATTTCTACGAATATCTTTTCTTTCCAATAATTGATTCAATGTTGCTAGTCGTAACTCATCAGCCCTTAAACTGCGACTATTATCCTAATCAAACTATCAAATCTGGAGAAAACCCATGTCCACTAAAGCTAAAATCACTCAAACCAATTCTGACGTTGAATCTAATAACGATGTCATATTCCTACCTGATCGTGATGCTAGAGTTGCAGAACTGGCTTATTTTAAAGCAGAAAGTAGAGGCTTTGAACCTGGCCATGATCTAGAAGACTGGCTAGCAGCAGAAGGTGAATGCTCTTTATAACTCAGCCTATTAAAATACCCAGATGACTTAAACAGTCTGGCACTATTAATAAGCTAAGGAACGAGCACGAAATAAGTTCAGCAACTATGATTTTAAAAATCCCCCCCAACCCCCCTTTTTCAAAGGGCGGACAGGCTGTTACTTGACTACATTATTTAGCGCTCATTCCTAAAATTAATCAATTCCAAGAGGTGTGTTATGTCTGATAAAGAACTAAATACCAGTAGCAATACTGAAACTTTACCCATTACATCAAAGCTGGGGTTGTTTTCATTCGATGAATTTGATCATTTCTTCAGTGATTTTTTATTGAACAAATGGCCTCGCTCATTAGAATGGAATACTCCAATTTTATCGCCCTCTCATTTTCCTCGCGTTGATATGATTGATCACGATGAAAATATAGAAGTACAAGCCGCCTTACCGGGCATTAAAAAAGAAGATATCTCCGTATCTGTTAAACATCAAACCATCACCATCAGCACTACCAATAAAGAAGAGAAGAAAGAAGAAGAACCCGGCAAATATTTTCGCCGTGAAATCAGCCAAGGTCAGTTTCAGCGCACCCTGGCTTTACCTGAAAATATAGACGATGAAAATGTAAAAGCCTGTTTTAAAGATGGCATCTTAACCGTAACCATACCTAAAACAGAAAAAAGCAAAAACAAGTGTATAGAAATTCAATAGTTTATCTTTAGACTCACGAATCTGATGCTGGCCTTAATGCAAGCATCAGATTTTCACTATACATCAAGAGGATTCACATCCATGACTAAAGAAAATGCTCTCCTTGCTTTAGGCGCACTATTGCTTATAGTTCTTTGCATACAGAGCTATAGTATTTTTCAATTAAACTCACGCGTTTTAGAACTAAGCAGTCCCCAAAACCAAGCTCCAGCTTTTAATTCTAAAATGCCAGATATAGCCCTACAACCTGCCAAGCCAGCGGATAAGTTTTTTAAGCCGCTGCCCTGGAATCCCTATGAAGAAATGCAACAAATGCAACAAGAAATGGAGCAATTATTTAATGACTCTTATTCACGTTTTCATATCAACGCGCCACTAGACAGCTTAAATAAATTAGCGGACGCCGATTTACAAGAAAATACTGATCACTACATTGTGACTATCAATGCGCCTGGGGCTGACATCTCTTCATTATCGGTAAAGCTCGACGAGAGACTATTACAGATTGCCATTAAAACCGAACATGCTGAAGACAATAACAGCGATGATAAAAATGGCCACTATCAATTTCGTGAACGCTTTATAGGTGAGTTACAGCGGTCATTAACCCTACCCGGCCCTGCCGATGCCACTAAAATAAGCACTGAATATCATAACGGCCTATTAACCATTATTATTCCTAAAAAATAATCTTACTTTACTATTTTGTTCTCCTACGAACATCACTGCTACGCAACGATTGGCGCTAAAACTAAAGTATTAGCTAACAGACCGCCCAGCTACATTACCTTTTAACCCGTTATTAGCAACTGCCTTAGCATTGCTTATGTTAGTGAAGCTTCTAATTGAGTAAAAGATGCTGATTTTTGCAGCGTCAAAACACGAGACTTCGATCTGTGCTGAGACCTAGCTACAGACACTTGCCAAAACCTATTTTAGAGGAATACTCTACGTTTAAATCATTGAATTACTAAGCTGTTGCTTTGGATTTCTGACCTTTAGTCCTTGAAGTTAGCTAGCCCACAGCGACATTTTTTACACCTAGAACAGGAATGACGATGTTAAATTTGAAGTTACCGAGTATCGCACTCTTAGCATTAGCCTTTTCCCAAGCGGGTCAGGCTTTTGAATCACCCACCGCCCCAGCAGAAATGCAAGCCCCATCGAATCAATTCTGGTGGCCAGAAAGATTAGATTTAGCGCCTTTGCGTCAACACGCGGCTGAATCTAATCCTATGGACTGGAAATTCAACTACGCGCAAGAATTTAAGAAACTAGATTTAAAAGCAGTAAAAAAAGACATCGAGATCTTAATGACTCAATCTCAAGACTGGTGGCCTGCCGATTACGGTCACTATGGCCCCTTCTTCATCCGTATGGCTTGGCATAGTGCTGGCACCTACCGCATGGCCGATGGCCGTGGTGGTGCTGGCGGTGGTCAACAACGCTTTGAGCCTTTAAATAGTTGGCCAGATAACGCAAACCTAGATAAAGCAAGACGCTTGCTTTGGCCGATCAAGAGCAAATATGGCAGTAAACTATCATGGGCCGACTTAATGGTATTGACCGGCAATGTTGCTTTAGAATCTATGGGTTTCAAAACCTTTGGCTTTGCCGGTGGACGTACCGACGACTGGGAAGCCGATTTAGTCTATTGGGGACCTGAGAAAAAATGGTTAGCCGATGAGCGCTACCAAGGTGAGCGTAAATTAGAAAAGCCCTTGGCAGCCGTGCAAATGGGGCTCATTTATGTGAATCCAGAAGGCCCTAATGGCAATCCTGATCCACTCGCAGCCGCTAAAGATATAAGAGAAACCTTTGCTCGTATGGCCATGAATGATGAAGAAACCCTTGCCTTAATCGCTGGCGGCCACACTTTTGGTAAAGCGCATGGCAATGGCGATCCCTCTAAGTGCATAGGAGCTGCGCCTGCTGCTGCCGGTATTGAGGAACAAGGCTTAGGCTGGAAAAACCACTGCGGCACAGGTAATGGAAAGGACACTATCACCAGTGGCCTAGAAGGCTCATGGACTATGAACCCTACCCAATGGACTACACAATATTTAACAAATCTATTCGCTTATGATTGGGTGCAAAGCAAAAGTCCAGCAGGAGCCACGCAATGGATTCCTAAAGATAGCGGCGCTGCTAATTTGGTACCCGATGCTCACGATAAAGAGCAGCGCCATGCGCCCATTATGTTTACTACCGACATTGCCTTAAAAACCGACCCTAGCTATCAAAAAATAGCCAAACGCTTCCTAGAAAACCCAAAAGACTTTGAACTTGCCTTTGCAAAAGCGTGGTTTAAGCTTACCCATCGCGATATGGGGCCTAGTACACGCTATTTAGGCTCAGAAGTGCCTAAAGAAACACAACTTTGGCAAGATCCTATTCCTGCATTGAATCACAAACTCATTGATGCCAGCGACATTGAAAGTCTTAAGCTTAAAATCCTTAAGTCGGGTTTGACTGTACCAGAATTAGTGAGTACCGCTTGGGCTGCAGCCGCTACTTTTCGCGGCACCGATATGCGCGGTGGAGCCAATGGCAGTCGTATTCGTCTTGCTCCTGAAAAAGATTGGCCCGTTAATAATCCAGAAGATCTGACTAAGATCCTGATGCGCTTAGAAACCATTCAAAAAGACTTTAATCAAGCACAGTCTAATGGGAAAAAAGTATCGCTAGCTGATTTAATTGTTTTAGGAGGTGCAGCAGCCATTGAGCAGGCGGCTAAGGCAGGCGGTAACAGCGTTAAGGTTCCCTACACACCAGGACGTATGGACGCATCACAAGAGCACACCGATATTAGCAGCTTTGCCGTTCTTGAGCCCATAGCTGATGCCTTTCGTAATTATTACGCTACAGGTAACCTAAGGTCACCGACAGAGATGCTAGTTGATAAAGCCAATATGCTAACCCTAACCGTTCCTGAAATGACTGTTTTAGTAGGCGGTATGCGCGTATTAAATGTCAATACAGGGCACTCTAAACTCGGTGTATTTACCAGCAAACCTGGCATCTTGAGTAATGATTTCTTCTACAACTTGCTCGACATGTCCACGAAATGGCAGAAGTCGTCGACAACTGAAGGACTTTATGAAGGCCTAGATAGAAAAACCGGAGCAAGCAAATGGACGGCGAGTCCTGTTGATTTAATTTTCGGCTCGCACTCTGAGCTACGGGCTATTGCCGAAGTCTATGCGGCTGAAGATGGCAAACAGAAGTTTTTAACTGACTTTGTGACGGCATGGAACAAAGTGATGATGTTAGATCGCTACGACCTTAAATAATCCGGTGCTTAGTTAACTGTTATTCAAAAAGTCTTGTAATGATTAGCTTTATAGGGCTTTTTGGTATCTAGTTTGATGCTTTTAACACTTTGAATTGCATTCGCCCTGTGTTTAATCAACAAACATACAGGGCGCATCAATGTAAATCACCTAGAAACTTTGAATTTTGACTGTCTAAAGTAAAAACTTAACACGACCTTAAAATAGGTTCACAGGCTCTTCAGTTATTACTATCTAAAACAGCTGAAGCTGTTTTACTCCAAACACACAGCATACATTGTTGCTTTAATTAGGAGAACAACATGAAAATGCACACTCTTTTTCAGCGCTATTACTGAGAGCGTGTAGTGTGTAGGATGGGTAGAGCGACAGCGAAACCCATCATTATGCGATGGTTTGATGGGTTTCACGTTGTTCTACCCATCCTACGAGCTGTAACAATTCCAAAGTCTATTATCCTTATATCAGACAATGTCTTAATCCTTGGCAACAAGTAGAGCCTACAACGCCTTAACTGCACTAATTACATCGGCATAGGTATTTCTACGAATATCTTTTTTGTTTTTAGTCTACTAAGATCACACCACCTCTCACGCGGACTATCCAGTGTGTAGTGTGTAGGATGGGTAGAGCGACAGCTAAACCCATCATTATGCGATGGTTTGATGGGTTTCACCTTGTTCTACCCATCCTACGAGCTTCGAGCTACAGATTGTGGCTTATGTTATTTAATAGGGCGTATGCAATACGCCCAAATCATTAACTTTGGGCATTGAAACAAATGCCCTAGGCGCTTATGTCGCCTTTACCGCACCTAACTAAAGGAATACCGCCATGCAAAACTTATTAAAAACCCCGACAGGCATCAAAGGTCTGGACGAGATTACCGATGGCGGTTTGCCACAAGGTAGACCCACGCTCATCTGCGGCGGCACGGGCTGTGGCAAGACCTTACTCGCCATGGAGTTTCTGGTGCGAGGTGCCACGCAATTTAATGAACCTGGTGTGTTCATGTCTTTTGAAGAAAAATCTGAGGAATTAACCAAAAACTTCGCTTCCTTGGGTTTTGATCTGAATGAGCTGATTGATCAAAATCAACTCATCATAGACCATGTGCACCTAGATCCCTCAGAAATTGAAGAAGCCGGTGACTATGATTTAGAAGGTTTGTTGATACGGATAGGCTACGCCATCCATAGCTTAGGCGCAAAACGGGTCGTACTAGATACCATTGAAGCGCTTTTTTCTGGATTCGCCAATGAAGCCATCTTGCGCTCAGAATTACGACGCTTATTTCGCTTTCTAAAAGACCAAGGTGTCACCGCCATCATCACCGGCGAACAAGGTGAACGTACTTTTACGCGCTTTGGCCTAGAAGAATATGTCGCCGACTGCGTTATATTCCTTAACCACATGGTTAATAAGCAGATTGCCACCCGCCGTATGCGTATCGTGAAATATCGAGGCTCCGCGCATGGTACCAACGAATATCCCTTTTTAATCGACGAGCAAGGCTTCTCGGTAATGCCGGTCTCCTCGCTAGGCCTAGATCATCCTGCTTCCAGCGAACGCATTGCTACTGGGGTTTTGCGCTTGGATACCATGCTCGGCGGTAAAGGTTACTATCGAGGCAGCAGCATTTTAGTATCCGGCACAGCGGGTACGGGCAAGTCTAGCTTAGCCGCGCATTTTGTTAATGCCGCCTGTGCAAGAGGCGAGCGTTGTCTTTATTTTGCCTTCGAGGAGTCGCAAAATCAGATCATCCGTAATATGCATTCCATCGGCATCAATCTGGGGCAATGGGTAGAGCAAGGTTTGCTGCAATTCCAAAATGCCAGATCCACCCTGTACGGTTTGGAGATGCATCTCGTGGTCATGCACAAGACCATTGATCAATTCAATCCTAGTTGCGTGGTCATCGATCCTATTTCCAACCTCATTGCGACCGCCAGCGAATCCGAAGTAAAATCAATGTTGTCGCGAATGATTGATTATCTAAAGATGAAGCAGATCACCGCGCTGTGCACCGACCTGACCTCCTCCAGTAATAGCTCAGAACGTAACGACATCAACATTTCCTCATTGATGGACACCTGGCTGTTATTACAGATCTTAGAAGCTCGTGGCGAACGCAACCGTGGCCTGTACATCCTTAAATCTCGAGGCATGGCGCATTCCAATCAGGTGCGTGAATTCATACTCAGCGACGAGGGCATACAACTAAGGGATGTGTATATTGGAGTTTCTGGGGTGTTAACCGGCTCTTCTCGAGATAATCAAGAAGCTAAGGATTTAGCAGAAGCCTTAGACTGCCAACAACTAATAGAAATGAGACAGCGTGATATCGAACGAAAAAAATTAGCCATAGAAGCGCAAATTCTTGCCCTAAACACCCAATTTGAATCCGAAAAAGATGACTTAATTCGGCTCATCAACAAAGAAAAACTGCGTAATGACACGTTGCTCCTAGATAGATTAGCAATGGCCAAACTCAAGCAAGCGGATAAACCTTCAGAGCCACTACCTACCCTTACTAACAACCAGTTAGGAGATTCTAAATGAGCCAGCTAGATGATAGCCCAGTAAACCCTGAAGACCGTTGGCTACTCAGACTTTATGTCGCAGGACAAACACCCAAAGCCCTGCACGCCTTTGCCAATTTAACAAAACTCTGCGAGGAGCATTTGCAAGGCAATTATGAGATTGAAGTGGTTGATCTGTTAATAAACCCCACTTTGGCCAAAGATGACCAGATTTTGGCTTTGCCTACCTTGGTACGAAAACTCCCAGAGCCGATTAAGAAAATCATTGGTGATCTTTCTAACATCGAACGCGTATTGGTCGGTTTAGATATAAGACCACTAGAACCTAAAAACAGATGAGAATCGGATCATGACTAAGGACACCGATAAGCCAATACCACCGATACAAAGTTCCACTGAAGCCTTTGAACAGGCCATGCTAGAAAAAGAGCATGAGCATGAGCATCACATACTCAGGCTTTTTGTGGCGGGCTTGACCCCCAATTCGCAACGTGCTATCGATAATGTGCAAAACATTTGCGAGACTTATTTACAAGGGCGCTATGAACTGGAAATCATCGATATTTATCAGCAACCTATTTTCGCCAAAGAAGGACAGATCGTTGCTGCGCCAACGCTAGTTAAGGAATTACCGCTACCGCTGCGCAAGTTCATCGGTGACTTGTCACAAACAGAAAAGATTCTTGCAGGATTAGAAATCATAAAAAAGCCCCACCAACCTACAGAATAATCGCTTTATGACCCTCGAAAAGTTAAACCTAGAACAACTCTTAAGCGACAACAAAAACCTACAGCTACGCCTTAGCGAGGCTGAAGAAACGCTGACTGCCACCATGCTGGACGGGGTTTGCAAGCCATGCTGGACGGGGTTTGCAACCCCGTCCTTAATGTTTTTAGGATGTACTAACTAAGCAGCACTACATAAGCAACGCATAGTTTTTTAACGAGGAAACAGGCTTTGTTCTACAAAAGCACTAGCGGGAATGCCTGTTTTAGTAGTTTTTTTAAAGAGAGTGGCAACATCAAACGTTTGGGGCGGGGTTGCAAACCCCGCCCCGCATGTAAGCTTTATTTAAACCTTGTGTAGATACTTATGCCTCAGCCCATAGAATAATGATAATGAGCCCAGACCAGCAAAGCCTAGAACAACTCTTAAGCGACAACCAAAGCCTACAGCTACGCCTTAGCGAGGTTGAAGAAACGCTGACTGCCATTCAAAATGGCGAAGTGGATGCCTTAGTCATTTCTAGGCCAGAGGGAGATCAAGTTTTTAGTTTAAAAGGCGCGGAACATCCTTACCGCGTCATGGTAGAAAGCATGTATGAGGGCGCCGCTTTTTTAGTTGGCGCCGGACAAATTTTTTATAGCAATCAACAGTTGGCTACGCTGTTGCAAATGCCCATGGAAAAACTGATCGGCACGCCGTTTACTGATTATGTAAGGACTCAAGATCAGCCATTAGTCCATGAGCGTTTGCAAAAACTTAATACTAATCAGCTCATTAGAGATGAGATTATACTAAAAACCGCGAAAGGACGACAACTAACGGCATTACTCTCTTGGAGCCAGATTGAGCTTGAAGGCAGGCCGGGGCTGAGCCTTGTCATTACCGACATCAGTGCTCGCAAAGAAGCTGAACAAAACATACAGCGCCTCAATCGACTCTACATAATGAATAATGCGATCTCTATGGTCATCAGCCACACTAAAGATCGTAATAGCCTATTTAAAGAATTTTGCCAGATTGCTGTGGCACAGGGCGGTTTTCGCTTGGCTTGGGTGGGCTTAGTCAACCTAGATACCGGCCTCATCAGTGTCTGTACAGCCGCTGGCGAAACACACTTTCTTGATAGCTTGCAGTTAAACATTAATAATGACTCATACGCAACATTACCTACCTTGATCGCCATCCGCACAAGTAACTACTGTCTTTATAATGATTTTTTGAACGCAGAAGAGACCCTTCCTCTGCATGAAAAAGCCCATCAACACGGCTTGCTAGCTTCGATTAGTGTTGCCATTAAAGAAAACAATGTCACCATCGGCGCTATATCTTTATATGCCGGTGAAAAAGACTATTTCGACGAACTACAAATAACACTGCTTAAGCAAATGGGCACTGACATCTCTTTTGCCTTAGATAATATCATCCTAGAAATTAGATTGAGTGAGACCCAGCAACAATTGTTGCAAGCACAAGAACTCGAACACGCTACAGAGCTACTACGCGAAAGTGAACGCTTATTGTCCGAATCTCAACGCATCTCCCATATTGGCAGTTGGAGTTATGATTTTATTAATCCCATTATTTGGAGCGAAGAGACTTATCGATTATTTGGCGTATCTGCAGATAATTTTATTCCCACTGAAGAGTCACTCGCCTTTCTCATTCATGTTGATGATCGTTTGGCTATGCAGGCCTACATCGGGGATTTCGCGCTAGGTAACAACAACCAAAACGAATTCATATTTAGGAACATCTTGCCTGATGGCAACATCCGTTTTTTGAGCGCTAAGGGTCAACTGCTAAAGGATAAACAAGGCCATGGCTTGCGTATGGTTGGCACGGCACAAGATATTACAGAACACTATCTGTACGAACAGATCTTAACGCAAAGTGAAGAACGCCTCAGAATGGCCCTCAACGCTGCAAAACTAGGTATTTTTGATTGGGATATCCTGAATAATAAGGTTATTTTGTCTGCACGCAGCGAAGAAATATTGGGCTATGCTCCTGGACAATTCAGCGGCCATTACGATGACTTTGTTCGTGGTTTTAATTCAGAAGACTTGCCTAGTGTAAAGGCTGAGCGCAGCTTGGCTGAGCGCAGCTTGGCTGAGCGAGACCCTTATGTGTATGAATCTCATATGCTTTGGCCTGATGGTAGTACCCATTGGATTTTGGTCATCGGTGAATATTACGCTGACACTAAAGATCAAAGCTTACATGTGCGCGGTATCGTTGAAGATATTACCCTACGTAAAGTCACAGAAAATCGCTTGAAACTCGCCGCCAGCGTATTTACGCATTCTAGGGAAGGCATCTTGATCACCGATGCTGATGCTAGTATTATTGATGTTAACGATTCTTTTACTTACATCACTGGCTACTCTCGTGCAGAGGTTATAGGTCACAAGCCCTCGCTACTTAAATCAGACCGGCATGAATCCTCGTTTTTTGAAAAACTATGGCAGGATCTCATCAACAAGCAACACTGGTACGGGGAAATCTGGAACCGACACAAAAATGGTGATGACTATGTGATCATGATCAATATCAGTGCCATACAAAATGCCCTAGAGGTCACTCAGAATTATGTCGCGTTATTTTCCGATATCACCGCTAGCAAAACTCATCAGCAACAACTTGAGCATATCGCCAATTACGACGCCCTCACCGGCTTGCCTAACCGCTTGCTATTGGCCGACCGACTAGAACAAGCGATTATCCAATCACAAAGGCAAGGCTGTTCAATAGCCTTAACCTATCTGGATTTAGATGGCTTCAAGGCTGTCAACGATTTGCATGGCCATGCCGTGGGTGACGCTTTGTTAATCGCTGTCTCTAGACGCATGAGAGATGTATTGCGAGATGTTGATACCTTAGCACGTATCGGTGGCGACGAGTTTGTAGCCGTATTAGTCAATTTAAATTGTCAGCAAGATTGTGAACCGCTACTGGAACGTCTGCTTCGAGCCGCTTCCGATCCGGTGAGGGTCAATGATATCGTATTACAAGTCTCTGCTAGTATAGGGGTCACCATATATCCTAAGGATAATGTCGATGCCGATAAATTATTACGCCATGCTGATCATGCTATGTATGGTGCCAAACAATCAGGTAAGAATCGCTATCTATACTTTAATCTGATTCAAAACGAGGCTATCAAAACTGAGCTAGAAAATTTAGCTAACATTCGCAGCGCTATGGATAAAAGTGAGTTTGTACTGCATTACCAACCTAAGGTCAATATGAAAACCGGTGAGGTGATTGGTGCCGAGGCGCTGATACGCTGGCAGCATCCTGAGCAAGGCTTATTGTTTCCTGATGCCTTTTTGCCACTCATAGAAAATCATCCTTACCACATTGAACTCGGCGAATGGGTCATCGACGCTGCCTTCGCCCAACTGACTGAATGGCAAAAACAGCTTTTTACACTGCCCGTCAGCGTGAACATTGGTGCTCATCATTTGCAGCAAGATAGTTTTGTACTAGGTCTGTCTGAACGCTTTAGCCAGTATCCAAACATACACCCTAGTCAAATTGAACTGGAAATATTGGAGTCTTCTGCTTTGCTAGACCTTAATAATGCCTCAAATATCATGAAGGCCTGCTGTGACATCGGGGTAAATTTTGCCCTTGATGATTTCGGCACAGGCTATTCCTCACTCACTTATTTAAAACGCCTGCCCGTCAACATGCTGAAGATAGACCAGAGCTTTGTGCGTGACATGCTGACTGACTTAGAAGACCTTTGTATTATTGAAGGTGTGATAGGACTCGCCCGAGCCTTTAATCATCAAGTGATCGCCGAAGGCGTAGAAACAGCGGCGCACAGTGTACGGCTTTTAGAAATGGGCTGTGACTTAGCGCAAGGTTATGCCATCGCAAGACCCATGCCCGCAGACCAACTACCCGCTTGGGTAAAAGGCTGGCAACAAAACCCAACCATGACCGGATAACAGCCCAGTAACTCAATATCGTGCCATAACACATGATGTCCAGTGTAAGCACACGTTTCCCAGTGAAAACACACGCTTCCCAGTGTAAGCGCACGTTTCCCAGTGTAAGCACACGCTTTCCAGTCAAAGCGCACGTTTCCCAGTGAAAGCACACGCTTTCCAGCAAAAGCGCACGCTTCCCAGTGAAAGCACACGCTTTCCAGTCAAAGCGCACGCTTTCCAGTGAAAGCGCACGCTTCCCAGTGAATGCACACGCTTCCCAGTGAATGCACACGCTTTCCAGCAAAAGCGCACGCTTTCCAGTAAAAGCGCACGCTTCCCAGTGAATGCACACGCTTTCCAGCAAAAGCGCACGCTTCCCAGTGAAAACACACGTTATCGAGTTATAGTTTCCGAAAAATCCCGCTATTCAGGGCATATCTACACAAGTCAATGTCGCGTCATTTAGGACGGGAGTGTAGTGGTCTAATAAAAACAGACACCCAGATAGGTTGATATACTTAATCAATCAAAATGGGGAAATCATCATGAATAAAGAACGTCGAGTATTTGATACCACGTTTAAATTAGAAGTCGTTAAACTTATTAAAGAACAAGGCGTCA
>CAMDNJ010000034.1 GCA_945902915.1 Crenothrix polyspora
TTAGCGACAGCGTAACCCGACACAATGCGCTATGAAATGTCGGGTTACGCTGTCGCTAACCCGACCTACAAATTTTATTCACCAGCAATAGACATGCGTTCAACTAAGATTGAGCCAGTACGCACATTACCGCGATATTCAACATCACACCCTACAGAAACGATGTTTTTTAACATGTCTTTTAAGTTACCGGCAATGGTGATTTCTTCAACCGGATACTGAATCTCTCCATTTTCTACCCAGAATCCTGCGGCTCCGCGTGAGTAATCACCCGTCACCATATTAACGCCCTGTCCCATCAACTCAGTCACCAATAGACCTGTATCGAGTTGTTTGAGCATCCCTTGAAAATCTAAGACTCCTGAATCTATGGTTAAATTACGTACACCACCAGCATTACCGGTACTGTGTAAGCCCAACTTACGCGCTGAATAGGTACTTAAAACATAACTGCGTAAAACACCGGCGCTAACAATATCACGAGCACTCGTTGCTACGCCTTCGCCATCATAGGCGGCACTGCCTAAGGCGCCGATTAAATGTGGCCGTTCGTGTATATGTACAAATTCAGGAAAAACTTGGCTGTCGATAGCATCTAATAAAAATGAGGATTTACGATATAAATTACCGCCACTAATAGCGCCTATAAATGAAGATAACAAACCGGAGGCTATTTCAGCACTATAAAGGACCGGACATTGCCGAGTACTTAAACTACGTCCTGCTAAACGTCTCAAGGCACGTTCAGCGGCTTTGTTACCAATGCTAACAGCCGACTCTAACTGTTGAGCATTTCTGGATACGCTATACCAATAATCACGCTGCATACTATCGCCACGCTGCGCCAACACCGAACAACTCAAAGAATGTCGTGTTGATTGATAGCCCTGAAGAAAACCCAAGCTATTACCCATCACATGAATACCTTGATGAGTATTCACAGACGCGCCTTCAGAGTTAGTAATTTCGGCATGATAAGCGCGTGCTGCATCTTCGCATTCTATGGCTAGCTCTATAGCAGCCTCTACATCCAGACCCCAAGGATGATTAAGATCAAGATCAGGGAAATCAGTCGCTAAACGCTCTATTTCAGGCAAGCCTGAGTATTCATCGGCATTGGTATAACGCGCAATACTGCAAGCAGCACTCACTGCTTCTTTAATAGAGGCCGAGGATAAATCGGAGCTACTGGAAGAACCTTTGTGTTGCCCAAAATAGACCGTGATGCCTAAACCTTGTCCACAATGATGCTCTATGGTTTCTACATCACCCAAACGCGCCGATACCGACAGGCCATTTTCTTGACTTAATCCGGCTTCGGCAGCACTTGCACCTTGGCTTTTGGCTTCATCTAATAAGTCTTGGACGATATTTTTTAATCGATTGATTTCTTCTTGGTTTTGCACGGTGCTCTCTAAATTTTAAAGGGTGTATTACGGCTTTTAACAAACATGCCGAGTACCCTTATTTTGCGAAAAGGCTCGACTTGCTGGTCTTTTGTCTATTTACTGCGTTCCTATCATTCAATTAAGCAACATTAGACTCATAATGCAGTTTTTGTTGCTCTTCAAGTTTTCTGTGAATGTTGCTAGGGCTTAATTCCAAACCATTACGCCAACACAGCGCACCCAGCTCTATAAAAAAGGTCTTAAAATACTGCTCATCATTCAAAGGAATAACTAATTCAGTTTGCCTGTCACATACGGCTTGTAAATCATAATCTGCCCATGAATTATCGGAAAAATATAATCGCAAAACTTTCTGCTGACTATACTGCGCTCGGATGATTTTAATCATTGTCCGTTCCTTTAATATTTGAGTATATCTTTATGCCTTTAAACGCTGGTCCCGCCCACCGTTAAACCATCAATTTTTAAGGTCGGTTGACCCACACCAACAGGGACACTTTGACCTTCTTTTCCGCAAGTACCTACGCCACTGTCGAGTTCAAGATCATTTCCGACCATAGATACTTTAGTGAGTACATCGGGGCCATTACCTATCAAGGTGGCGCCTTTAATAGCCCGGGTTATTTTGCCATTTTCAATCAAATACGCTTCACTGGCAGAGAAAACAAATTTACCAGAGGTAATATCAACCTGACCTCCAGCAAAGTTCTTAGCGTACAAACCTTTTTTAACCGAACGAATAATGTCTTCTGGATGATGTTGTCCGGCTAACATATAAGTATTGGTCATGCGCGGCATCGGTAAGCTTGCGTAAGACTCACGCCGACCATTACCGGTCGATTTAACGCCCATTAGTCGGGCATTAAGCTTATCTTGCATATAGCCTTTGAGAATGCCATTTTCAATTAATACAGTTTTTTCTGTCGGTGTACCTTCATCATCAATGCTTAATGATCCTCGACGTCCTTGTAAGGTACCATCATCAACCACTGTACATAAATCAGAGGCAACTCGCTCACCGACACGACCACTAAATGCAGACGTGCCTTTGCGGTTAAAATCACCTTCCAAACCATGGCCTATAGCTTCATGCAATAAAATACCCGGCCAACCTGGGCCTAAGACTACCGTCATATTGCCGGCAGGTGCATCTTCCGCTTCCAAATTAACCAAGGCTTGCCTTACAGCTTCCTTGCCGTATTCCAGCGCTCGATCCTGATCGATAAAATAACTGTAATCACTACGACCGCCACCGCCCATACTGCCCTGTTCGCGATGACCCTTTTCTTCAACGATCACCGTTACATTCATTCGTACCAAAGGTCGAATGTCTGCTGCTAAAGAACCATCTTGATTAGCCACCAAAATACTTTCATGAGCACTCACCAAACTAACAATGACCTCTTCAATGCGACTATCGAGTTTTCGAGTTTCAGTATCAACCTTACGCAATAACTCTATTTTCAGTTGATCGGATAATGATTTTAACGGATTGGCTATAGGATAATACTGTGGCCAGTTTACTGCCTGCTTAAGACCTACTTGCGCCTCTTGGCTCTGCCTAACGATAGACTTTACATTATTAGCCGCTTCCAGTAATACCGATAATTCAATCCGGTCACTGTATGCAAAGCCCGTTTTCTCACCTGACACTGCTCGGACGCCAGCACCTTGCTCAATATTATGGCTACCTTCTTTAATAATACCGCTTTCCATAACCCAAGACTCACTATGGCTAGACTGGAAATAAATATCTGCAGCATCCACGGGAGAGCTTAGTAAGCGGCTCATAATTTTTTCGATATCACTATCTTGTATGCCAACGGGCGTTAAAATAGATTGTTTTACAAGGTTTAATAAATTCATCAGAACGTTTAGTTAATTTTAACAATACCGGTTGGCAAGATTAGTATGCGCAAAGGCTCTTATTAGCCGTTTTTATGGTGACGACCCGTTTTATTTTTCTTCATGTTTCTCAGGCTGTGGCTTATCACTCATCGATTTATAGATCAACAACAAAAGCTTATCCGCATCCTCGGCTGAAGGTGACGAGCCGTCTGAAAGTGACGATCCGTCTGAAAGTGACGATCCGTCTGAATGTGACGATCCTTCTGCTGTTGTTTTCTGCTGATTAACCGAGATACTCACTTGAGTCTCTAAGTGCTGCTCAGTAATGGTTAAAACGTAATATTCTTCCTGACGCTTTTTCTTAAACGCGGAGATAGCTTTGTCAAAAAAACCACTGTCTTTCCTAGCTAATATTTCGGGATCATAGCTAATAAAATAAAGTCCTTTTTCTTGCTGGCGATCAGAGACTTTAAGGTAGTCTTGTTTTAAAGCATGACCTAAAGTATCCCAGCCTAGGTCAAGAGGCTGTTTAATCATCAATAGCCGTGGCGCTGTGCTAGTTATGTAAACACTAGGCTCTTCATGCTCTTGCTGCAATTTTTTTTGCCCTAACTTATTATCGGCTAGCACTGACTGTTCCGCTGATACACGAGCCACAGGTAAAGTAGGAGGACGTTCCAATATTGCCGTATCTCTATAACGACTTTCCGTCGGGCCACCACAGGAAACTAACCCTGAGCATAATATTAAGATTTTGACAATGACTTTCATATTACTCACAATAAAAACGACGGTGATTTAAAACAGGAAAAGCGCCTCTCACCTTTTCAAGACGCTCATGATCAATATCCGCCAAAACAAAACCACCGCCTGTTTTATAACAATCCAGCACCGTACCCCACGGATCAACAATCATACTATGACCATAGGTTTTACGGCCGTTAAGATGAAAGCCGCCTTGATTCGGTGCAATAACATAACAGAGATTTTCTACCGCCCTAGCACGTAATAATATTTCCCAATGAGCTGCGCCTGTTTCTGCGGTAAAGGCAGAAGGCACCACTAAAATTTCTACACCTTCTATGCTCATTTTTCGGAAGAACTCCGGAAAACGTAGATCATAACAAACTGCAATGCCTAATTTACCAAAAGGCGTATCAAAAACATGTGACTCTATGCCTGGCTCGATGGAGTCTGATTCACGATAGACGTCATCAGTGCCCGGCACATTAACATCAAATAAATGAACCTTATCATAGCGCCCCACTCGCTCGCCTTTGTCATTATAAATCAGACAGGCTGCTCGTGCTTTATTAGCATCATCCGCTTGTAATGGAATAGTACCGCCCACTACCCATACCGCATATTTTTTAGCGACGGTCGCTAAAAAATGTTGTATTGGTCCTGTGCCATCAATTTCTTTAGCCTTAAGTTTGTCGGATTCATGATCTCCCATCAAAGCAAAGTTTTCTGGCAAAGCGACTAGTTTTGCACCGGCTTTAACAGCTTCTGCAATGAGCTTTTCGGCTTCCAATAAATTAAAACTAATGTTTGGACTTGATGCCATTTGTATAGCTGCACATTTATTCATGTCGACTCCCTTTTATTAATTTTTGGGTTGCTCTACCCATGGAAAGCCGGTAATACCATTCCAAGTTTTTTGCAGCAAGCCTTCGTTTTCATGTAGCGGAATAATTTGTGCGTTGTCCCAGCTACCTTTAACTTGATACTGCGAACCAAAGAAAAAACCTTCCTGATCTTTACCCGTTAATGAACGACCAATGAGCGCGGTAACTTTGCCCATGATTGTACCAGCAATAGGTACGGCATCTGCACTTTTTGGGATGACACTGGCAATTTGATCTAAGTTTTTATTAATGAAATCAGTTTGTCCCGAGATATTAATTTTTGCTGGTATTGCGTCTATCACTAAGTCACGAGTAATGGCTTTACCGTTTAATATATTAAAATGACCGGTAATGCTATTAAAGGTCAAGCCTTGTTGAAAGACATCACTGAAATCAAGTTGTAAGCGCTTAACCCACTGTGCCATAGCCAATATGCCCAATAAGCGACCAAAGCCTGGCTCTATACTAAGGATACGCCCATTTTTTAGATTAACATCTAATTTTCCGTGCAAGGTCTGTAGAGAAAAATCATCAGGAGATGCATACCAATTCCCAGAAAAATCGACCACTGCACTGGTATCCATTAAATCTTTAGTAATATCCAGTTGCTTAAGCGTTTGCCCAGTATTAGTCGACTCTATATGGCCTTGCAATAGTGTTTCTGAATGCAATCCTTTTACTTTCCAATCACCAGACAATTGTAATTGTTGCTCTTTACCTACTAAGTTTAAGTGCTTAAGTGACATACCATGAGCTACGCGTTCAGTTTCTATAGTCAATTGTCCAAGATTGACCGATCGCCAATAGGTATTATCACTAGTAATGGAAAACAAGGGTAGTTCAGCGGGCACTAACTCTGACTTAAGTTCAACACTTTTAACATCCGCACCTTTGCTTTGTGACTCCTCTGACTTTAATGCAGAAAGATTAAGAGCCGACAAATTCAGCTTAATTTTTTCAACGCCTTTAATATCAAAAGGGATCTGTAGCTTACCCGTTGCCACATCACTTTTAATAACACCTAACCAATGGCTTTTTTCTGGCGTCAAAATCAGATCAAAAGCACCTAAAGAGCTGTTTTTCCATTGTGCATGCGGACTATGAATGCTAATTTCTCGGATGTTATTTTTAACACCAGTTTCTTTATTTTTATGGCCTGAAAGTGCCAACCACTCTTGCAAGTTTAATGTATCTTGATTAATTTCTAACTTTAATCCTGATTGAGTTGTTTGTTGAACTGCACCTACGCCAATCAAAATATGTCCTGAATCAAGTTGCTTTTGAGCCAGATTTATTTTAATAGCAGCCTTAAGGTTATCATTATAATTCAATAGAACTGGCAACAGATCCTCTCCGCTCAAGCCAAAAGTCAAAGATAAGGGCTTTTTTTGTAACTTTGACTTTGCCAAAAATCCTGGCAATTCCAACGCAACACCGACTAGATCCGATTGCACAACTAGTTCGGTTGGACTATTGGGAAACGGCAGCCCCAACTTTAATTGATAATCCATTTCACCTTGAGCAACTTCCCATCCCGGCATTTTGAATTGTTTTTGTAACTCAGCTATTCCAGCATTACCTTTTATATTTAGAAAAGTTTGCTGATGATCCGCTTTATCAATATTAATTTTGATAGGATGACCTAAAGCGATGCCTCGAATACCATCGCTATAAACGCCTAATTCTGTAAACTTTAAATCTCCAGTAATTTTATTTATCCATAAATCCAATGCACTTACATTGAGTCTTGCTTGATTAAATTGCGCAGATCCGTAAACGATAGGCTGTAGCTCTTCAGATAACGGCAAACTAAGATCAAGTTCCATTTGAGTATTGCCTTGGGGCACCACCGCATCAACCAGAAATCCCACGGTTGAATTTAACGGTGTCTGCTTTAAGAATTTGAAGACATCACTAATTTCGCCCTCAAGCTCTCCCTTAACCATCAGGCGCTTGCTAGTTCCTAGTGCGGGATTAATGACAGTTGCTTGGGTAATATTGAGATCAATGCTCTGTCCTTGAGTTATTTGGCAGTTCATGACATTTTGTAAAACCACCATTTTACCGGCTATATTGTTAATCTGAGGCCAGTCAGGAAGATAAGCTAAGTTCAACTGATCAATATCAACGGTCGCTTCAAACACGCCCTCTTCCATTTTAGTGGGGAATACTCCCAATTTACCGGCATATAACAAACCACCTTGAGTGACTCGGCCACTTAGAAAGGCAAGATCATACCAAACAACATCAGCGAGCTTCATTACCTTAGCGGGTAAGTAATGTTTTAACTTGCTAATATCATCACTGACAAAGGATGCCTGCATATCCAGAAAAGGCAAGGCACTGGTTTTGGGCAGCACTAAGTTCAATCGACTTTTACTTTGGAGCCCATGTAACTCTAACTCAAGCAAACGACTCGAGAGTACCCAATCAGCCTCGGTTTGCAGCCAACTTATATTGCCCTTAAGACTACTGATGACAAAGGGTTCACGAAAAAAAACAGGGGCTATAAGCTCTGCATTCTCAGTCATCAAGGCCATAGCTCCCGTTTTTTCATTTCCCTGTATTCGACCCGTTAAATTACTTACCCCTGGAAAGCTAGCTACCGGACTTACACTAAGACCAACAAATTTGCCGTTAACCGCTAAGGCTTTTGCTTCAAAATCAGCATACACGGCAAATTGTTCTAATCGTCCTTTTAATTGCATTTGCTCTACAGTATTAATCTGTACATCCGGTAACGGTGCTATGAATTTGGTCAACAAAGTAACTTCTTGCAAATCCAGTTGTGAGACAAACACCGAAAATTTACGTAAAAACTGATCGTCTTTAACAGCGCCTGCTACACTGAAAACCGCATCCGGCCATTTAGTTACAGCACCCGAATCGCTTGTTTCCAATAAAAACTGAGGGACATCAAGTCGCCATTGATTATCAGTTAATTGCCAATGTAATCTTGCTTTTAATTGCTCAATAGGCAGCACATCATGATTCTGATGTAATAAATTGACGTGCCTTAATTGAAGCTCACTAGTTACTGCAAGCAATTGTGCACCCTGCAATTTTGTCCAAACCTTTATATCCGCAACACCCGATGTAACATTCAGCGGCATAGGCATATCAAACGCTGCCAATTCCGACAATTTAAGTTTTTTTCCTTCAATATAAACAGTGCCATTTAAATCTGAAGCTTGAAACGCATTACCCTGTAAATCCATAGCGATCTTCAAGCTGTGGCCATATTTTTCCGGCAACTTCATCAAGAGATTAATTTTATGACGCTCTGCCTCATTAATAATCGCTAAATCAACTGAAGCAAAGCTAAGCGCCTTAGCCTGTCTTTTTTGGTCTTGCCATGTTATTTCACTTTGCAAAACTTCGAACTGACTACCCTGCAATAACCATAAAGGCTGTTCATCACCGGCTTTTAAACCCAGAACTGAAAAGCTTCCATCTGGCTTACGAATGATGGTCAACTTGGTTCCCACTAAGGTCACTCGTGAAGAAGACCATAACTCTCGATGCACCAAAATATCAAAGAGGTTAATAACCAAGCGTATTTCTTTAAGCTGAATGGCGGGCGGTGCATTAGCCTCAAGCGAAGCAATAGTAATGTCTTTGAGTATCAACTCAGGACTAAAACCACGCATTTTGGCACCTAAATGACGAATAATGACTGGCGCACCCAGCAATTCAGTAACATGGGCTTGTAACTGCAGTTGATAGCCTTCGATACCAGCTAAAATAAAACGCACGCCGGTTAAACTAATGGCTAGTACCAGTAAAGACCAAAAAATAAGATGCCTAGTTGCATGCTTAAAATGATGAATCATATAATCAATTAAAAACGCTTAGCTGAAGAATCAAGGCCAAAATTAATAGCTATATTTTGAACCTTAAAGTAATACCACATCATACTGCTCCTGATTATATTGCCCTTCGGCTCTAAACTTGATTTGCACACCTAAAAAGATTTCCAATTCAGCTAACATATCGGCATCTTCATCAAGTAACATCTCTACCACTTCGATAGAGGCCAGTACCAAAATCGTTTGTACATTGTATAATCTAACTTCTCTAATGATTTCTCTAAATATCTCCAAGCACATAGTTTCTGCTGTTTTTAACACACCTCTCCCGCCACAAGCACTGCAAGGCTCACAGAGAATATGCTCAAGACTTTCCCTCGTTCTTTTGCGGGTCATTTCAACTAGACCTAAAACCGACACTTCAGTAATTTTAGTTTTAGCCCGATCCTTTTCTAAGTTTCGCTCCAACGCTTGTAAGACTTGCTTCTTATGCTCTTCACTTTTCATATCGATAAAATCGATAATGATGATGCCACCCAAATTTCTGAGCCTAAGTTGGCGAGCAATGGTTTGCGCAGCCTCAAGATTGGTTTTGAAAATGGTTTCTTCCAGATTGCGACCGCCGACATAGCCACCGGTATTAACATCAACCGTGGTCATAGCTTCGGTCTGATCAAAAATCAAATAACCGCCGGATTTTAATTTAACCTTACGCTCTAAAGCTTTTTTAATCTCATCTTCAACACTGTAAATATCAAATACCGGACACTCGCCCGTATAATGTTCAATGACAGGTACAATTTCTGGTACAAAAATCTCTGCAAATTCCAATAATAAATGGTAAGTTTCTTTGGAATCTACACGCACTCTATCGATGCCCTCTTTATATAAATCCCTTAAGGTTCTTATACTCAGAGGTAAATCTTTATGAATAAACTGCTTAGGCTTAGCATCGGCAATTTTTTCAGAAATCGACTCCCATAGTTTCAACAAAAACATCATGTCGGCAATCAAAACAGATTCCTCTGCACATTCTGCTGCTGTTCTTGCAATAAAGCCGCCGCAGGCATGCTCTTGCCTAAAGCCATCAAGACAAGTCCTTAATCGAATTCTCTCAGCTTCACATTCAATTCGTTGCGATACGCCTGTATTAGTAGAATAGGGCATATAGACTTGATAGCGCGAGGGAATTGATATTTCCGTCGTTAACCTAGCGCCTTTAGTCCCAAGCGGATCTTTAACCACTTGCACAATAATATGCTGGCCCTCATGTAAATAATGTTCAATTATCTCAGTGCCTCTTTTTTCCAAATCTTTGGCACATAAGTCCGAAAGATGGATAAAGGCTGCTTTTGGTAAACCAATATCAACAAAAGCGGCCTGCATACCTGGCAACACTCGACACACTTCACCTTTGTAAATATTGCCTACTAAACCTCGTTCACGACTACGCTCGATAATAACTTCTTGCAAGACACCATTTTCAATAACTGCAACACGCGTTTCTGGGGGCGTGACATTAATTAAGATTTCTTCACTCATTTGAAAAGTACCACTCCTTGATTAGATAAAAGTTCGGTGGTTTCGAATAAAGGTAAACCCACTACCCCTGAAAAACTGCCTTTTATAGCGGCCACAAACATGGCTCCCAATCCTTGTATGGCATAACTGCCGGCCTTATCTAAGGGCTCGCCACTATGCCAGTAAGCTAATATTTCATGCTCTTTTAAACACTTAAAAGTTACTTCTGTCACGCTAACGGCCTGCCCATGCATACACCCACGCAGAGAAACGGCACTATAAACTTGATGAGTTTTTCCAGATAATCGCATTAGCATCGCCAGAGCATCGGCTTGATCCTTGGGTTTACCCATAATCATGTCACCCAAAACAACAGTCGTATCGGCCGCTAAAATAGGTATATCCGGATTCAGTCGTGCCTCACAAGCTGCAGACTTTTCTGCGGCTAAGCGCTGCACATAGGCTAAGGGTGATTCATTGGCTCTAGGTGTTTCATCAATGTCTACTGGGTAGACTTTATAAGTCACATTAATTTGATCTAACAACTCTTGTCGACGAGGTGACGCTGAAGCGAGAATAATCTGTGCAGTCATTAACGATGATACGGGTGGTTATTAAGAATACTCCAGGCACGATAAACCTGTTCGGCTACAATTATACGCACTAATGGATGCGGAAAGGTAAGCTTAGATAAGCTCCAAGACTCTCGTGCTAATTGTTTAACAGAATCAGCTAAGCCTTCGGGCCCACCTATTAAAACAGCAACATGCTGACCGCCTTCCAACCAACGCTGCATGGATTGCGCTAACTCAGGTGTGGTCCAAGGTTTACCAGGGATATCTAAGGTTACAATATGCGTACCCTGAGGAATAGCGGCAAGCATACGCTCACCTTCTTCTTTAACAATTCGGGCAACATCGCTGTTTTTTGTACGCTTACCTGGGGCAATTTCTTTAAGCACCAATTCGCACTCACGCGGTAAACGCTTGGCATATTCGTCATAGCCTTGCTGTACCCAGCTGGGCATACGGTTTCCTACTGAAATAAGATTTATTTGCATGGGTGAGCAGGATACAGACAACAAAGAGTTGATGCAATGACCGGTATAAGACTGATACCTTTGTGACATTGAATCTTAAATAAGCTGGCAGCACAAGCACCGCATTAATCAATATGTGTAAGCATATTAAATAATTAAGATTTGACCCGACAAAATTATCAGCTTGCTAGATAGTGACGCCCTATTGGGCTAAATAAGCTGTTGTTGCTGTTATAACGAACTAACGTTTAATGGAATTGGAGTAGCCTGGCGGGCACTTTTTTTCCTGCACGACACTCAATGTTTAATGCGATACTAATCTTAATTTATTTACTTAGCACCATTGCGCAGATCATATGTTGTGGAACTCATTCATCAAATTGGCTGTATTATTAAGTTCTTTTGGTGATGTCGGCAAAGGCCCACAGCCAATAGATTGCTATTGGTTCGCGATTGTTTGATCCTTGCTCATGTTTGTTGGCGTTAACTTTGCCAGCTTTTCTTTCAGAATATCGATTTCCCGTGTAAGACGATTGTTCTCGCCCATGATTTCCTCAATATCTACGGTTTGTGGGGTTATGATATCCTCGCTTGTTATAGTTTGTATCTCGACCTTGCTTTTATTCTTCACATAAGTTGTGTATTGAGAAAAAGATGGTGCTTCTTGTCTGTATTGATCAGCAGCCACCACAAAGGACAGCATTTCTGGGCTAACTTCAATGTAATTATTAATTTTGACTAAGATTTTTATATTGCTCATAGCTACGTCCAAAATTGTGCACCATCATTGGTGTGGGTTAATTTAAGCGGCAATTCGGGTAATGTTTGGGCAACCCTTTTGAGTAACCTGCCATAAATCATATTTAACGTGCATACTTAACCAAAACGCAGCAGAAATCCCTAGCAACAAGGATAATCTTAATGCGCCTGTGATGCCTTGAAGCACCGCTGTCATGGCAAAACCATAACACATATTTCCCCCTAGGAAAAAAGAAAACAAACAAAAAAGCATAATCACTATAGTTATTATAGCTATCTATGAAATTTCTGGCTTTACGCTAAGCACTGTTGTTTTATTTCGTGTTGCGACTATCACTGCAGATGACATCGCAGAATTTTGTTTGCCGGTATCAAAAACAATGATTTATTGTGTTTTTGTTGACTCTACTATAGATCGCAAACAAATATATTTTATATCATATAAATAGAGCTTGCTGACTTCATTCGGCAAGGTGTAATCTTCACTTTCAATCAACTTAACTCTATCTTTAAAACACTGATAGCATTAAAATCCAGAGGCCAATATCACTTAGTAAAACTAATAGGCTAGAGCATAGTAATAAGCTTTTTTTCAGTTTTATGGATTTACCTGAGATAATAACAAAAATAATTAATAATAACCCTTAACGAAGAGACGTAAACTATGTCAACATTTCCTATCGATCTTGGTGCTTATCAGCGCATAACCTTAGATGCCAGTATTAGCACGCTTACCGACTCACAAAGAGCCAGCCTTAAAGCTAACATCCAATTATGTCGTGATGCCATTGTCTTCTTTACCGCCACTGGTGCGGCTAGAGGCGTGGGCGGACATACGGGCGGCCCTTATGATACAGTGCCTGAAGTTATGATTATGGATGCTTTATTTCGTGGTTCTGCTAGTCAATTTGTACCTATCTTTTTTGATGAAGCCGGTCACCGTGTAGCGACTCAATATTTGATGTCTACTCTTAATGGTGATTTACCCGCTGAACGCTTAATGGAATACCGTGCGGCTCACTCTCATTTACCGGGCCATCCAGAACTAGGTTTTACACCGGGTGTAAAATTTAGCTCAGGTCGTTTAGGCCACATGTGGCCTTATGTTAATGGTGTTGCTATCGCAAATCCTCGCAAAGTTGTTTTTTGCTTAGGTTCTGATGGCTCACAACAAGAAGGTAATGATGCAGAAGCTGCTCGTTTAGCGGTTGCTCAAGGCTTGAATGTTAAACTCATTATTGATGACAATGATGTCACTATCGCAGGTCATCCTTCTAAATATCTAACTGGCTGCACTACCGCTAAAACGTTAGCTGGCCAAGGCGTTACTGTATTAGAAGGCGACGGCGAAGATCTTGATGATCTTTACAAACGTATTTGTACTGCTATCAATACCGACGGCCCTGTTGCTGTGATTAACCATCGCCCTATGTGCCCTGGCATTGTTGGCCTTGAAGGTTCAACTCACGGACATGACGTTATCTCTGTCAAAGTAGCGGTCGAGTATTTAGAATCACGCGGCCAACAAGCCGCTGCTGACCACTTAAAAGAAATTAAAGCACCTAAAAATGATGCTGTTTTCCTAGGCTCTAGTGATCGTTGGGATGCTAACCGTAACGTGTTCGGCGATGCCGCCGTTGAAATCTTAGGTCGTCTAAGCGAAGCTGAACGTTACGAAAAAGTTCGCGTTGTTGATAGTGATTTAGAAGGCTCTTGTGGCTTGTTCAAAATCCACGCAGCCTTCCCAGAAGTCTTTATTTCTTCGGGTATTATGGAACGTGGTAACTTTTCTGCTGCGGCTGGTTTCGGTATGGAAGCGGGAAAACAAGGTATTTTTGGTACTTTTAGTGCTTTCTTAGAAATGCTGATGTCTGAAATCACTATGGCACGTTTGAATAACTCAAACGTACTGAGTCATTTCTCACATTCAGGCATAGACGATATGGCTGATAATACCTGCCATTTCGGTTTAAACAATATGTTTGCTGACAATGGCTTAAGTGATGGCTATGACACTAACCTTTACTTTCCAGCAGATCCTCTGCAAATGAAAGCCTGTCTTGAAACTATTTTCTTTAATCCTGGCTTGCGTTTTGTATTTTCAACGCGCTCTAAAGTACCAACGATTTTGAATACTGAAGGTCAAGATTACTTTGGTGGCGATTATCAGTTTATCTCTGGTAAAGATGAAGTTATTCGCGAAGGTACGCACGGTTATATCGTCAGCTTCGGTGAATCTTTGTATCGCGCTTTAGATGCAGTAGAACGCTTAAAGCTCGAAGGCATAGATATAGGTTTAATCAACAAACCTACCTTGAATGTTATTGATGAAGACATGCTGGCCAAAATCGGTAATTCACCGCTGGTATTAGTGGTCGAATCTTATAACCGCAAAACGGGTTTAGGTAGTCGCTTCGGCTCTTGGTTACTAGAACGTGGTTTAACACCTAAGTTTGCGCACATTGCCACTCATAAAGAAGGTTGCGGCGGCCTTTGGGAACAGTTCCCTCATCAAGGTCTTGATCCAGCTGGAATTATGGCTACAGTTAAGGACATGTTAAAGGCTTAAGTATTAAGTCATAAAAAGGGCGCATTGTATGCGCCTTTTTTTTGCCTAAAATTTATGAGACTGGTAGGGGCGTATTGCATACGCCCTATTAAATACACCTTTTTACATGCCCCCAACCGAAACGTTTGAATACTTCAATAGCTTTCGAAACATTAAACGTTAAGGACGGGGCTCTAAACCCCGTCCAGCTTGTGGGCGAAGGGTTAAATCTGGTATCTGTCACGCCTTAAGTTTCTAGCCTCCCAGGCTTAATCTTTCGCCCTGAGCCTTTCGTCTACGCAGAAACTGTAGCGCTTTAAGTTGGCAGCCCTAACATTTGCATTTCTTGTTTTAATCCCATAGACTGCCTATCGATATAACTTATGGTAGCGACAGCAATTTTTATGGCAAAAGAGAGTGTTATACAAATTAACCACGGTGGACTAGGACGCTTACTCAACAGCATCCAAACGCAGTTTATCGGCATGTTAAGAATATGGTCGATACCGATTGTATTAATGCTCAGTATCGCCTCTGGATTTACTACTTACTATGGCTTATCTTATTTTATAGTGCCTTGGATCGCATTGGTCATCACCATTGCCATTCAATCCATTATTGTCATTTGTTCCTTAGAGATTGCTGGCATACACTGGAAAGCAAATCGTTTACGTTACCTCAGTGTAGCCATATCTTTATTAGTCGCCATTACCGCCTCAATAACCTTTTCTTATTTTAAATTTTATGAAGTTTCACAAAGTGAAACCATACAAATTGATCGAATTAATGACATACGCAAAGAGGTTAATGATTATCTAAGCGCTATTTTAATCAGTAAAAGTGATATTTTAAAGCTCCAAAACAACGAACTCGATCAAGCCAGCAATGATCTATCTAAAGCTTATTTCGGCACACATGAACAAACGCCTCCAGAGTATAAAAACAAAGTAGGCGAAGGTCCTTTCTGGCGGCATTACAATCAACGCTATCAAGCTAAAAAAGCACTCCTAGATGAATTAAATCAAGAATTCCATCTGCTAGATGAACATGTGCGTAAGCTTCAAGCCAACCTAAATCAACTGTCTAGTGATACTGAAAATAACTATCAAGCAGCCCTAACTGGTTTGCAAGAAGTACAGCTTAAGTTCAATCAATTGGCTGCCAATGCGGGTGTCGCAGCCCCTCAAGCCCCCATCTTAATGACTTATAAGCAATTTATTCAAGGCGTAACACCTAGCTTTGCTATGTGGAGTAATTTTTCACTATTTGCTTTTGCTTGTGCCGCTATGGTCGATTTCTTTACCTTTTTGCTGTCTTATCGCTTAGAAAGCACTGCGCCAGGGCCACTTTCAGAACAAGAACAAGAGTTGATTTTTGAATGCCTCAGACAGTTTTCCGAATTTAGAATCAATGAAAATGACGAACTGGAAATGATCATTGAAAAATCCAACATTGAACGCGCCAGACGTTACTCTGATTGGTCGCGGATGTTTGCTGTCGGCTTTTTATTAAGCCGGGGATTTTTACGTAAAGTCGATAATCGCTCAGTAGAATTTGCCCCCAATCTTTACCCCTTGATTGCCGAACGTATGAGTTCTCAGTTAAGAGCCATCAAAGCACAAGCAGAAACTTCTGACTTACAGCCGGTGCATTATGACCACTAATTTATCGCCATTGGACGCCTGGCTATCAGGTGAACATAACGAGTCTATAAACAATCTTCAGTTTTGGGATCCTGGTTTCGATGCCGAGCGCAGAGTCGTGGTTAGTCAGCTTGGACCTTTTTATAAATTATTTGAACGCCCCGAAAATTTTATACCCCGTTTTTATCATAAAATTTATTCCTTACCCATTGCAGATTGGCAAGTCAGTATAAAAACGCGGCTTTATGATGGCTTTTGTACCATCACTACCGATCTTAATATTTATTTCCAAGCGACCTTAGCCTACGCAGAAAAAAACCAAGATACCCTATCAGAAATCAATCAGCAGATTAAAACTCGCTATGAATGTTTGATTAAAGATTGCGTGACCTCTGAACTAAGCCAGCTTAAAGATGGCTTATGGGTACAAACTGGCTTGACCGAAATGGAACGTGCTATTGAGTGCGTGCTAAATGAAACCCTAATTTCAAAACACATTCAATGCCGTGTTATGTGTACATTAACACCAACATTTGTAGCACTTACTGATGAGGAGCAACTTAATGGCCGCTTTACCCAAGAAGCCATTTATCTCAACGTCATGCAAAAAAACTTTGAATTCCGCGAAAAACAAAGCCTAGAGTTGTTTAGACAAGAAGAAGAGCTAGAGGCCTTACGCCTAGAGCATCAACAAAAACAACTTGAAACCATCTATCAAGACGATGAGATTCAACGCCAAAAACAAGCCATGGAAGCAGAGGTTAGCAAACGCCGCCTTGAAGAACAGGCAGCTCAACGGGTAGAGCAACAGCTAATAGAAACTCGTCTGCATCAACAAAATATCATTCATGATACTCAGTTACGAGAAATTGAATTAGCGGCTGAAATTCAATTTCAAGAAGACAAACTCAAGCGCTTACATGTTGAAAAAACTAAGCAGGAGCATCAGCTACGAGAAATCGAACTAGCCGCGGAGATTCAATTCCAAAAAGACCAACAAAAACAGTTACAACAACTGGAATTAGAAAAACAATTGCAGCAATTTGAACATGAGCGCTTATTAAAAGAACGTCAGAAACAAGAAGCATCTAAAGACTCTGCTCAACAACACCAAGATTGGTTAGCTGAAAAAGATCAAGAACAACGATTAAAACAATTGGAACTAGATGCTGAACTTAAAACACTAGCATCCCAGCAATTAAAGAGACAAGAACTAGAAGAAAAATTAGAAGCTAAAAAAATCGTTCATCACAACCGTGTACAGCGTATGCAATTAGAAGCTGAAGCTAAAGACCGAGAACTACAGGCCGAGGCTATCAAAAGTAAAGATGAATATTTACGCCGAGAAATTGAATTTTTGGTGCTGGATAGACAGCGCGCAGAATTAAGTAAATCCATCAGAGGCGCAAATCAAGATATAAAATGAATAGACCTGTAAATCCATATAGCTAAGAAAACTAGTGGTTATCAATTTAAAGCGAGACAGTTTTAGCCCAGACGAAAGGCTCAGGGCGAAAGATTAAGCCTAAGAGGCTAGCAACTTATTGCGTGACAGATACTAGGCTTAATCTTTCGCCCTGAGCCCTTTGTCTATGCTTAGAGCGTAGGCCGGGTTAACGATAGCGTAACCCGACATTTAGTCTACCCAAAAAACAGTTATAACAGACCTTACCCAATATAAATAAGCAATGAGAATTTTAGGGATAGACCCCGGATCGAGATTGACCGGATATGGAATTATAGATGACTCACCACAAGGCTATAAATATATAGCTAGCGGCAGTATTAAGATTAAAGCAGATTACTTTCCCGATCGACTTAAACAAATTTTTGATGGCTTATTGGAAATTATCGAAAACTACCAGCCAGAACAAATGGCCATAGAACAAGTCTTTATGCATAAGAATGCCGACTCTGCATTAAAGCTCGGCCAAGCACGCGGCGCAGCAATTTGTGCCGTGCAAACTAAGGATTTACCTGTGTTTGAATATGCGGCGCGGCAAGTCAAACAAGCCGTGGTCGGCAAAGGCGCAGCGGACAAGCTTCAAGTTCAACATATGGTAAAAATATTATTAAACGTGCAAGGTGACTTATCATTAGATGCCAGTGATGCCTTAGGTATTGCTATTTGTCATGCCCATTATCAGCAAACGGCGCTGATGTTAAGTAAACAAGGTGTATTTAAATGATCGGATTTTTGCGCGGTAAATTAGTTTATAAAGCACCACCGTTTTTAATCCTTGATGTTCAGGGCGTCGGTTATGAGCTTGAAGCGCCCATGACCACCTTTTATGATCTGCCCGCACTCAATGAAGACATTAAACTACATACCCATCTAGTGGTTAGAGAAGATGCCCATAGCTTGTTTGGTTTTTCGACACTAGCAGATCGAGCCTTATTTCGTACGCTCATTAAAGTTAGCGGTGTCGGCCCTAAACTGGCCTTAACGATTTTATCGGGCCAAAGTGCTGAAGAATTTCATCGCTGCATACATGATAATGATACAGTAGCCTTGGTACGTTTACCGGGTGTTGGCAAAAAAACCGCAGAACGTTTAGTGATTGAAATGCGCGATAGATTACCTGACCTAGGCGAGTCAAGCCCAGCAAATATCAACAGCGGCTCGACGATGCCCGCCATAGGCAATCCCAAACAAGAAGCGATTAGCGCCTTATGCTCCTTAGGTTATAAACCTTTAGATGCCAACAAAATGGTGCAGAACATGAGTGTAGAAGGCAAATCGTGTGAAGACATTATCAGGCTGGCCCTGCAAGGAGCACTTAAGTGATTGAAAGCGACAGACTGATCACAGCTCGCAGTCATAGTGATGAAGAGCGGCAAGACCGTGCCATTCGACCTAAACGTTTAGCCGAGTATGTGGGCCAAAAAGAATTGTGTGCACAAATGGAAATTTTCATTCAAGCCGCGACCGCACGTAAAGAAGCATTGGACCATGTATTAATTTTTGGCCCACCTGGCTTAGGTAAAACCACACTGGCTAATATCATTGCAGCCGAAATGTGTGTTAAAATTCGCCAGACATCAGGGCCGGTACTCGATAAAGCAGGTGACCTGGCTGCATTACTGACCAATCTTGAAGCCCACGATGTGTTATTCATTGATGAAATACATCGATTAAATCCAGCAGTAGAAGAAATTCTTTATCCTGCTATGGAAGATTATCAGCTAGATCTTATGATAGGTGAAGGCCCTGCTGCCCGTTCTATTAAACTAGATCTTCCGCCTTTTACACTAGTGGGCGCGACTACCCGAGCGGGTTTACTGACTTCACCGTTGCGTGATCGATTTGGCATCGTGCAACGACTGGAATTTTACAGCGTTGATGAGCTAGCGAGTATCGTTATTCGTTCAGCCAAAGTACTAGGCATTACCCTAGAGCAAAAGGGCGCCTTTGAAATTGCTCGACGCTCTCGTGGCACGCCACGAATTGCGAATCGATTACTAAGACGCGTACGTGATTATGCCGAAGTAAAAGGTAATGGTGTCATTTCTGAAGCTTGCTCTATGCAAGCATTGGACATGTTAAGAGTTGATAATAACGGTTTTGATGCCCTAGATCGTAAGCTACTAATGACCATGATAGAAAATTTTGATGGTGGCCCTGTAGGTCTGGATACTTTGGCAGCCGCTATCAGTGAAGAACGTGGAACGATTGAAGATGTTCTGGAACCGTATTTATTGCAACAAGGCTTTATTATGCGAACACCCCGTGGCCGCGTAGTGACCCGAAATGCCTATTTGCATTTTGGTTTGCCTCTGCCAAAACAAATAGCATTGGCTGAAGATTTATTTGATTAACTAATACAACGCTTTAACCCTAGTAACATGAAAATTAAGAAATTTATCTGGCCTATTCGTGTTTACTATGAAGACACCGATGCCGGCGGCGTGGTTTTTTATGCCAATTACCTTAAGTTTTTTGAACGCGCACGTACCGAAATGTTACGCGCTATGGGCTATGAACAAGATAAACTGATGATCAATCCCGGTATTGTTTTTGCTGTACGCTCTGTACAGATTGATTATCTAAAATCGGCACGCTTTAATGAACAAATCGAGGTGAGCGCTGAGGTCATACTCGCCAAAAAAGCCAGTCTTACTTTTGAACAATTAATTACACGAGGCGATGATGTTTTATGCACCAGCATAACTCGCATTGCTTGTTTGGATGCCAACACTCTGCGTCCTAAAGAAATCCCTAAAATCCTACAAGAGCTGTTAAAGAATGAATACTGATTTATCTATTTTCCATTTAATTACTGAAGCCAGTTTTGTTGTGCAATTTGTCATGTTAATACTGATGATGGCATCCGTGGCATCATGGACTTTTATTCTTTCAAAGCGCAAAGAGCTAAATCGAGCTATTGAAATTACTGATGAATTTGAAGAGCAATTTTGGTCAGGAGTCGCCTTAGCAGATCTCTATAGAAAACTCGCCGCAAAAGACTTCGAACCAGAAGGCATAGAAAAGATATTTCTAGCAGGCTATAAAGAGTTTTCTCGCATGCATCAATCCGGCAGTGTTGAACCCGGCGTTCAAGTAGAGAGTGCACAGCGAGTCATGCGCATCGAATTATCTCGTGAATTAGAGCGCTTAGACGAGCACTTGGCCTTTCTTGCCACCGTAGGCTCAACTAGCCCTTATGTCGGTTTATTTGGTACAGTATGGGGAATTATGAATTCATTTATGTCTCTGGGCAATGTTAAACAAGCAACCCTAGCTCAAGTAGCTCCGGGAATTGCTGAAGCATTAATTGCCACGGCTATTGGTTTATTTGCAGCTATCCCAGCTGTTGTCGCTTATAACCGCTTCTCTACAAAACTTGATAGGCTAACCGGTCGCTACGAATTATTTGTAGAAGAATTCGTGGTGTTATTGCAAAGACAGGTTCATAGCAAATGAGTAGAAAACACGGACGCAGAAAGCCTATGGCGGAAATCAATGTAGTCCCCTACATTGATGTTACCTTGGTATTGCTGATTATTTTCATGATCACCACGCCTATATTACAGACAGGAGTCGATGTTGATCTTCCACAAGCTGAATCAAAAACCGTAGAGTCAGAAGGCAACGATGATAATCCTCCTATCGTTATTTCAATTAAAGAACAAGGCCTCTACTATATCAAAATTGGGACTGGAGATGATGAACCTATCTTAGTTGAAGCGATTAATGCTAGCGTTGTAGCTGTGCTCGCTGATAAACCAAAAACACAAATTCTAATTAATGCCGATAGAGGCGTTGATTACGGTACCGTTGTTACCATTATGGCCGAACTAAAAAATGCCGGAGTACCTACGGTAGGGTTAATGACTAAACCCAAAGAAAAATAAGTTAGATGGATATAAAAAACAAACTCTCACGGCCTTTTGTACTTGCGCTAGCACTGCACCTTACGCTATTGGGGCTCTTTGCATTAAGCGCCCTCTACAAGCCAGCACCTATAGAGCCACCACCCGTCGCAGAGATCATTCATGCAACTATGATTGATTTAGCTACCTTGCCGACTAAAGTCGAAAAAGACAATACTGAGGACGCTAACCCAGTAAATACTGAAGCAGTCGCTGAAGCAGAAGTCGCTAAACAAGAAAAAGCAGAAGCGGCAGCTCAAGCGAAAGCCGAGGCCGCTAAACAAGAAAAAGCAGAAACTGCAGCTCAAGCGAAAGCCGAAGCCGCTAAACAAGAAAAGGCAGAGGCTGCAGCTCAAGCGAAAGCCGAAGCCGCTAAACAAGAAAAAGCAGAGGCTGCAGCTCAAGCGAAAGCCGAAGCCGCTAAACAAGAAAAAGCAGAAGCTGTCGCTCAAGCTAAAGCAGAGGCTGCTAAACAAGAAAAAGCAGAAGCTGTCGCTCAAGCTAAAGCAGAGGCTGCTAAACAAGAAAAAGCAGAAGCTGTCGCTCAAGCTAAAGCAGAGACTGCTAAACAAGAAAAAGCAGAAGCTGTCGCTCAAGCTAAAGCAGAGGCTGCTAAACAAGAAAAAGCAGAAGCTGTCGCTCAAGCTAAAGCAGAGGCTGCGAAAGCTAAAGCTGAAACCGAGGCTCTTGCTAAAGCCGAGACCGCTAAACAAGCCAAAGCAGAAGCCGCCGCTCAGGCTAAAGCAGAGGCTGCGAAAGCTAAAGCTGAAACCGAGGCTCTTGCTAAAGCCGAGGCCGCTAAACAAGCCAAAGCAGAAGCCGCCGCTCAGGCTAAAGCAGAGGCTGCGAAAGCTAAAGCTGAAACCGAGGCTCTTGCTAAAGCCGAGACCGCTA
>CAMDNJ010000035.1 GCA_945902915.1 Crenothrix polyspora
GTACTGCGAAGATTAACTTTGACTAGGTGAAAACCTACACGCATCTTCAACTACACATACTTGAACTGTAAAGGTTGTGAGCGATTATCGACCCTACAAAACGGCTAATTAACCAAGCTAAGCTCATGTTAGGATACAAATTTATTGGCATTTAGCCTGATTGTATGAGTATAAAAACGAATTTTTGGAGTATGTAAGCTCGAATGTAGGGGCAATAAAAACGAATTTTAGGGGATGTAAGCTCGCCTGCATGGGCAACAAAAACAGATATTTGGGCATTTAACCGCGCCTGCATGGGCAACAAAAACAGATTTTGGGGGATGTAAGCTCGCCTGTATGGGCAATAAAAACAGATTTTGGGAGATGTAAGCTCGCCTGTATGGGCAATAAAAACAGATTTTGGGAGATGTAAGCTCGCTTGCATGGGCAACAAAAACGAATTTTGGGGTATACAAGCTTAACTGTATAGGTAACAAAAACAGATTTTGGGGTATACAAGCTTAACTGTATAGGTAACAAAAACAGATTTTTGGCTATGTATCCACCTTTGAATAGGCAACAAAAACAGATTTTTGGGGTAGTTAACGCCAAGGTAAGGAAATTTTTTTTTATAAAATTACACGATTATAAAAGTTAAGCAGCTTAGCTTAATGCTAGACTAGATGGCACTCAGAGAACGATAAAAGTCTTCTGCTAAACATAATGTGTCACCACAGCCGAATAAAAAAAACTATTAATAACTGTTAGTGTAGGACAATTTAAAAAAATAGACTAAGCTTAAGTCTCTAACACCGAACATTCAGAGCCTTAATTTAATTATAGTGAGAATTTCCATGCAAGCTAAACTTATCGTCACTTTCGACCGCCTGAGTTCATCGAGTTTCCTGGCAAAATCCGGCTCTATCGTTGCCAGCATGAATGGCAATAGTCATTATCCAGAACCTTGGGCAGGACAAGGGCTTACGCTAAACCAACTTAACAGCGCCTATACCAATTTTGAGGATGCTTATCATGAGAGCCTAAGCCGTGACACCGCAAAAATAGCCAAGCGCGATGTTGCTAGGCAAACCTTAAGCGATTTACTCAAACGTCTTGCATTGTATCTGGAGTTAATGGCTGAAGGTGATACCGCCATACTCGCCAGCACGGGTTATGATCTGCGTCACGACAGCGTGCGTAATAACAGTAATGACCTTTTACCTGCGCCCGCTGAGTTTCATGTGACACACGGGCAATTAAGCGGCACGTTAAACATCAACGTCTCAAGGTTACTAGGAGCAGGTAGCTATGAAGTGCAAATTACCCAAGGCGATCCAAATATCGAAAGCAACTGGCAACATGCGCTTTCTTCGGTAAAGTGTTCGCATATTTTAATAACAGGACTAATCCCCGCGCAAATTTATTGGTTGCGCGTGCGCGGCTTTGATAGCAACGGCGGTGGCGTTTGGACTGATCCCATTAGTATAATGGTTGTTTGATATTCGGTATTAGTTGTGAGCAACGACTTTATTGTTGCCCTATTGGGTTAAACGCAAAGTATCACTGTCCACAGTTACGCGAAAGCATTATTAAACCTGGAGTGCAATAGCTTCAGCTATTGCTTTATAAAACAGCTGAAGCTGTTTTACTCCATGCTTAATAGTTAGACGGGGCAAGTTGCCCCGTCCCGCTGGACATAAATCGCAACTACTTGCTGATGGCTACTTTAAATATATAATTTCAGCATGCCTATAACAATCAACAATATGATCGTTAACCAGACCTATCGCCTGCATATAAGCATAACAAATGGTACTGCCGACAAATTTAAAGCCTCGAAGCTTTAGCTCTTTACTCATTAATTCTGACACTTGCGTAGTAACAGGAATGTCGGCCGCACTTCCCCAAGCATTAGCTAGGGGTTTACCTTGAACGAATTGCCAGATATAACTATCAAAACTGCCAAATTCTCTCTGCACCGCTATAAAAGCCTTTGCATTGCTGACTGCGAATTTTATTTTTAGTTTGTTTCTGACGATGCCTGGCTTAGCTAATAACTCATGAATTTTATGAGTGTCGTAACTCGCAACCGTTACAACATTAAAATGATCAAAGGCCTCTCGATAAGCCGTGCGCTTGTTTAAAATAGTAGACCAACTTAAACCCGCCTGAGCCCCTTCAAGTATTAAAAATTCAAACAGCAGTTTGTCATCATGGATGGGTACGCCCCATTCAAGATCATGATAGTGTTGCATAGATGGACTAGAAAGCGCCCATGCGCATGTTTTCATAGTAGCTGACCTTGAATGAATCATTAATAACTATTAATGATTCATCTGTAATAGCAAGCTTCTGAGTATGCTTATTTTTTAGACATGAAAAAGTATAGCGATTGGCAATGAAGTACCATTTTATTGCCTTCTTTTTCTACAGCCGCGCAGGTTTCCATTTTTGAACGTCCAGGTGCCGCTTGTTTAACTAATTTTCCGTCTTCCATGGAATAATTAAGCGTTGCACGTAGTGTTTCAGCTCGAGCATGAGCATCAGAATCTTGAGAAATGCCCTCAATGGTGCCATCATTTTTAAACGTCCAGGTACTGTTTAAATTTCTTGATTTACTGCCGTCACTTTGAACAGATTCTTTATCAATTTGCCAAGTACCTAAAAGATCGGCTTGAGTTAAAGCAACATCAGCAACTGAAGTAAAAGAAAAAAGCATCAAAGAAATAAAAAGCATGTTAGCGCGCATAGTAAAGACCTTGTGAGTTGTTTTTTAAGAGTTTTCATTGTATCACTGGAGTTTGGTTCAGCTTATAAAAACCTGTTATTTTTTGTGTGTAATTTGGGCTAACAACTTAAGGCGGGGCCAGTTGAGGTGTAGATTGGCTTGCATGCTTTTCTAAACCCACATTACTCGGCATCCATGTTGGCTTAACGATAGAGCCGTTAGCCCAACCTACTGTTACATCTTGGTAAGCGCTATGTCCCGTGGTAAATCGGTAACCTAAATTTCGGGCTTTGCTTTATACTTAAACTTATTGCAATTTAAGCTAATACTTAAAACGTAACTAATATTATGGAAGAACCGTTTATCATAACTTGGCATAAAGTAAATCAAGGTATTTAACAAGATGAAATTGAAAGAAACAGAGGTTGAAGTAGCTTACCTATATTTAACCAGTGCTAAGCAATATCGGGCTGTGTTGGCGTTGAAAGCAGGCTTTATGATTTATGCGCCCAGTATAGAAGGCTCTGAAGCAATAAACCTAAGGTCTACAAGTCTGCCCTTTGCTAATCAGCCTTTTAAGAAATGCCAAATTATTACTTTTGCTAAAAAGGATTATCAGGCCTTTGACTTTAATGGCGCTGTAGCTATCAAACACAAATTGAATGAAGTACAGTTAGCAGAAGCTATTGCACAGTGCAATGCTAAGTCTGCGATTGCTACTTTGTTAGCAGAATAAAATAGTAATATTTTTACTAATCTAAGCGCTTAATTGCAATAAACTTATTTTGTGCGGTTAATGCCATTTCAAAATGACCTTGAATTCCGGTTTTTGTTAAATAACGTTGTATGTTATTGGCTGGAAATGAAATATTACGTCCATCATCGGCTTTAACCATGACAGTTTTGACAACACCTTGGTAGAAAGCTAAATATTGCTCATAGCTTAAGTTCAGATAAAAACGTATATGCTGACCATTATCGGCGGGCATTAGCGTACACCATTGTTTGCTTAGTTGCGTATATTGGAATGTTGCGGTTACTAAGAAACATGTTGCTTAATAGAGTTGGTTACCAACTTAAGACGGGACAGTTTAGCTTAACCGTTCACTTTTAGACAGGGCTCTCCTAAACGCAGACAAAAGGTTAAAGGCAAAGGTTTAAGCCTAGGTAGCTGTCACGCCTTAAGTTGCTAGCCTCCTAGGCTTAGTCTTTCGCCCTGAGCCTTTCGTCTGCGCTGAAGCTGTACCGCTTTAAGTTGGTAACCATAGAGTTGGGTTGCAAAAACATGCAACCCAAGCTTTTGTTTATCTGCTAAAACTTAGGCTGTCGTTTTTTGTTTTTCTAACAAATAATCTAACCAAAGATTAGAGAGTTTTTCTTGTACGGTGTTTTGACGTAAGCGTGCATTAAGATGTGTAAAATCAACCTTATCTAAATCTTGATCTTGGTTATAGCAAGAATAAACAAAGTATTCTTTACCGGTATCGGCATCAACATGTTTACATAAACACTGAGCACAGATACCTTTCATCATACATTGCATAGGTGAGTTAATTGAGCCTACGGCATGATGGGCTTTATTTAGATAAGGCTTTAACACATCAAAACGCGCAGATTTTACAGCAGCCATCATACGATCAGAGCCGATAACCACTAAATGATTAACATCAGCCAGTGATATGGGTTGTTCACCTAATTCACCTGTTGCATAAGCAATCATGCACTCTAAGATATTACCCACAAAGCTTTTATCTTGCGGACGCGTTGGGATTATGGCTTGTACGCCCTCCCCTTTATCGACTGACCAAATAATCAGATCGGCTGCAGCTTCTACATCTTCTACTTTAAAACGGTCTTGGGCATTTTTGTAACCGGCAAAATAGATGACGCGATTACCTGCCGCTCTTAATGCTTTACCAATAGAGAACAACACGGCATTACCTAAACCACCACCCAATAATAAGACAGTTTGATTGCTAGGAATATCGGTAGGCGTGCCTGTTACACCCATGATCACTAAAGGATCACCGACTTTCCACGTTGCACAAAGCCTTGAAGAGGAACCCATTTCTAATGCAATCAATGAAATAGTGCCTTGTTCTTTATCGACTTCAGCACCGGTTAAGGCCAAGCCTTCTGCCGCTAACACAGTGCCTTCAACAGTAGGTGCAAAAGCTTCATAATTTTGCACACGGTAGAATTGTCCTGGATAGAACTTTTCAGCGGCTAGTGGCGCTTTAACGACTACCTCAATAATAGTGGGTGTGAGTCGATTGATGGCAATAATAGTGGCTTTAAAATCAGCATCTAAGCGACTAAATAGTGCTTGTAATGCTGCATCACGTTCTGGTTGTTGCTCTGGACTTAGACTTGCCAATTGTTGCTCAAACAATTTGACCACATAAGGATAACCATTTTTTGCACTGGCCATGGCCTTAACAACATTACCGGCATAAACAGGATGATTGTCTCCGTAAAAGCTGATGAACTTACCGTCTTTTTGATAAGACGTGAGTGGTGCAGGTTTTCCTAACTTAGGAAAAGCTTCATCATGCATGGCCACTAATTCAACAGCTCCAGCTGTAAATTCAGGTTCATAGCGTTGAAAGAACCACTTATCCATAACAAAGGTGTCAGGATATTCGCTCTGATAAATAGTATTCGGTGAAGTCCCTGCGGCAACATATAAACTGCGTAAAGGAACTTTTATTACTTCACCTGAATTTTTCCAGCGCTCATCTTCAAATACCAGTTTTTCAAAATCAACGGCATTCAAATGTCCATACTCGTCGGCGTCTGCACTCAAAGGGCTCATGCCTTCAGCTAAGGCGATACCTTCCTCTAAAGCTTCGCTAATTTCTTCATGATTTTGGCGATACGCAGGGGCATCTTTCATGCCTTTACGGTAAAACAAGGTGACACCGCCCCATGATTCAACCAAGGGTTGGAAATCTGGTAACTCATCTTCAGCCGCTGCCCGTTCACGTTCGGCTTGTATGGCTTTGCCATGTGCTAGAAATTCATCAAGAATGATGGTTTCTTCTTGATCATAACGACCACGAACCACTTGTTCGCCATAAACATTTACCAGTGTTTGGTAACGATGCAGAACTTTTTCAACTTGAACGGGATAGTACGCCATCAATTCAGTAGCGGTATCGATAGCGGTTAAACCTCCACCAATAACACCCGCAGGCAAACGGACTTGAAGATTGGCCATTGATGAGGCTTTAGCGGCACCGGTTAATTGCAGAGCCATTAAGAAGTCAGAGGCTTTGCGTATTCCCCGTATCAAGTTATTTTTTAAATCAATAATAGTCGGTTGACCTGCACCTGAGGCGATACAAATATGGTCAAAGCCCATTTTCCAAGCATCATCAATGGTCAGCGTGCCGCCGAAACGAACACCACCGTAGGATCTAAAGGCGAGGCGGCGCTGTAAAGTCAGATAAATAACTTTTAAGAAGTTTTTATCCCAACGTACGGTAATACCGTATTCAGCTACACCACCGAAGCCTGCCAAGATACGTTGATCTAAATCTTCATACAGGTCTTTAAAATCAACGATAGGCAGTGGTAGATTATCAGCATCCCCTGTTAAAGAAACCGGTAAAGGTTCTAGCTTTAAGCCGTCAATACCCGCTACCCCAAAACCTTCATTCAGTAAATAATGGCTCATGGTATAACCGGCAGGCCCTAAGCCTACCACTAAGGCATTTTTGCCGTTGTAAGGCAACATGCTAGGGCGCTTAACATTCAACGGATTCCAGCGGGTCAATAAACTGTAGATTTCAAAACCATAAGGCATGAATAACACATCAGTTAAGACATTAGTTTCAATTTGTGGAATGTTGACGGGATCGGTCTTTTGGTAAATACAGCCTTTCATACATTCATTACAAATACGATGGCCAGTACCTGGGCACATTGGATTGTCGATAATAATGATCGCTAAGGCACCGATATTGTCACCGTTGCGTTTAACCAGATGCATTTCCGATATTTTTTCATCCAAAGGACAACCAATGGTGGTCACGCCTAAAGGGTCTACTTTAAACGTCTCGGTTTTCTTGTTACGCATGCCTTTAGAGCAAGAGTCGGTATCGCGCTCATGGCAATAGATGCAATGATTAACTTCAGATAAAACTTGCCTTTGATTAAAACGTAGATCAGTTAGTTTAAAACCATCACGACGACGGCGATGCTCCCCCATCCAAGCTTTAAATTCACCCTTGTCGACTGTTTCATGGGCGACTAAATTATCAAAATCACGTTTCTCAGGAAACTTAAAACTCAGCCAGTCTGCAACAATATCGTTATCTTGTTGAGCAATAAAGCTCCAACGCTGCACAATATCCATTAAAGCAGCGGCACATTCTGCTGGCTCTGGGATTGCGATAATATCTGTAAACTCAAGCGCCGCTAATTCATGCTCAGAAAGTTTAGTGCGTATGGCAGCGACGAGTTCATCGGCGTTTTCATAATCACTGTCTTTGCCTTTGGCAAGGAGTTTGTAATGGCTAGACAAAGAACCAATGACAGCACCGACACGGGCAACGCGATGTTCTTCATCAGCATCACAATTGGCTTCAGGAAAGGCCGCTTCAATCAATAAATCAAAACGATTAAGGATAGAAGAAATAGGCCAGTCAGTGGTGTCTTGGCCTTTAAAGACTACGCCTAACTTTTCAACAACTTCATTCTTATAGGTAAAAATGCTGTCTATTTCATCTTTAATGTTTGTAGCTTGGGTAGCATGTTGTTCAGTGACATTGAACAGTTTCGCAACAAACTTACCTACATAAGGGCCCATATTGACCAATAAATCAGAAATCTCTTCAGGTTTAAGGTCTACTCCTTGACTTAGTCGATAGGCTGAGAACTTATGATAAAGCTCTAGGTCATGGCGTTTGACGCTAGCATCGAAAACATCTAATAAATCTTTTAGACGAGTAGCGTCGTAAAGATCCGCGTAACTAAAATCTGGGATTCCGAGAGTAAGGGTTTTTTGTTGCATCATGCTTAGTTTTAATTAGTTCTCATCTAAGTAAGCAGTTCGTAAGTGAACGGTTACTAAAGAAAGGGTTACAAAAGAGGTTAATGGCGTACATTGTAAGGAAAACTGGTGATTTTTACCACAGATTATCAGGATTGTTGTGCACTTTATTACAGCTTAGGCGTTACACGGCAAGATCATGAAATTATGTAGGATGGGCTGCGTGCTTTTCGCAACCCAACATAGCATCAATCAATGTTGGGTTAACGATAAAGCCGTTAGCCCAAACTACTACTGTCGCGATATTAATAACTGGATGCACTAGTGTTTATTCAATGATGACACTGAAAGATCATGAAGCCATATTATTGCTAACAAAAATAGCTTGATCTGATAAATCAACACTGTTTTTAAGAGCCTCTAATAAAATCATATCATTGCCATAGATGTCTGAATAAAGTACTAAATCATTATTTGGATCAAAAAATGCTGTGCTATAAAAAAACAACACCGGTATCGATTTTTTTAATACCACTCTTTGGGTTTTAGGTGCAGTCAACGCGACTTGAATTTCTTCCTTGCTCCATTGATCCTTAAGTGCAAATTCGGCTAAGCCTTGAGGATTTGCTACGCGAACGCAGCCATGGCTTAAATCTCTACGCGACTTAGCAAATAAAGACCGAGAGGGCGTGTCATGCAAATAAACATCTTCTTTATTCGGAAACATAAACTTAACGCGACCTAGTGCATTTTTCTTACCTGGGCGCTGCCTTATTCTTAAGTTACCTTGCTTTAATTGTTCGATAGATGAATTGTTAAATGCCACAGATTTAGATCCATTAGCAAAAGTAGCCACTAATTCCATGTTTTCTTTTTCTAAATAACCTGGGTTTTGTTGTAACTTAGGGAGCAGTTCTTTTTTGAAAATATTGTAAGGAACATTCCAATAAGGCATAAAATCTATAAAGCGCATTTCAGCCATTAATACTGGCGTTTGATGATCCAGTGCTTTACCCACCACCACTCTCATAGTGGTTATATTGGCGTTATTTTGATCTATATCATCAAAGGCCCATAGTTGATAAGCAGGAATATTAACGATAATGTAAGGTCCTGAATCAAAAGCAGGCAGCCAGCGCAGCCTTTCCATAGCCAATTCAATTTGCGTGACTCTATTTATCAACGGCACATTTAGCGCGTCTATGGTGCTTTTACCCATAACACCATCAGCATCTAAACCATGCTCTAGCTGAAACTTTTTAACACCCTTAACGACTTTATCGGTGTATTGAGTAGATTTACTATTACTACCCAGTTCTTGCATATCGCCTACGGCAATTAGAAATCGCTGTAACTCTTGCACTTGAGGCAAGTTGTCGCCAGGATTAATAGACTTATCAGCATGCAATTGTATGGGCGCTGTTTTTTGTGCTAATACCTTATAGTTTGCTAAGGCCGTTTTAAGTTTTTGGTATTGCGGCAACTTAGGCTCAACTAACAAGGGTAATTGTTTAATCGACGCTGTCGCCAAACTATTGGTGATGAGCGCGGATAGATCAATGAGCTTTTTATCTCTTAATTTAAGATTGTAATTAAGACCTTGGGGACTGACTCGACCATAATGTAAATCATGTAGATACCGCAATAAAGATACGCTAATAGCTGTGTCATACAGTGCCAATTGCTTATAATCATCAACTGCAAGTTTTAAAGCGGCAGGCAGTTTTTCGCGCAGGGTATTGCCATCATAATTGGCTGTGTTTAAGCCGTTGTCTGCCACAGTATCTAATAACTCAAGTGCCTGTAAGATATTTTGTTCTGCTAGGTCATTACCTAACCAAAGTAACTTGTAATCAGCCAATTTGTAAAGCGCAGTAAGATCTTCTGCTCGGTTTGAAAAGTCAGAGTGTGATAAATAAGGATGGGCTTTAGCATTAATTACGGCGTCAAGTTCCGTTGCTATCGAGGGCTTTTGTTCTTGTTTGCCAGAAAAAATATCAAGTACAGAAGTTGACGATTCAATATTTGAAGTCTCAGCCCTAACTATTGGTGTAGAGACTATAAGTATAAATGCGCTCATTAAACAAAGTAGACACTTGTTACTAACAACTAAATTGAACTTAGGTATTAATTGTTCCATTTTATGTGTTTGCCTATCGTGCGTCTGGTCAATGAAATTTCTAATAATGTAAATATACTTTTTTAAGGGGTATTGACTGATAGATAGTGCCGTCAATCAAAACGTAAAATCAATGTGGCACAGTTGGCTTATAAAAAGAGGTAAACCAACTGTGTTATTTAAACATCCGTTACTGATAGTATAACAGCTTTAAAATAGCTATAGCCTACAGCGAATCACTAATTTGAGTTTTATAGAAAGGCCATGTTTTCACATGCAAATGCTTTCTAATCGGCGATTTAATAACCGACACACAAAGGGCGATAGAGAACAAGCACCATACTGCCGCATATTCATTGGGATCCGTCGTGGTTATATCTGAAATAAAGGGACCAATCAGATAATGAAAACCAACAAAACGCCATGAGCCGTACATTAATGGTAGATAAAAAGCGACCAAGATATAAGTAAAAGCATGCAAACCCCAATTAAAACCAAATAACCATTTAACAGGATCTGACATGATGCCATTTAAGGGCATTTGCCAAGCAATATGCCAAGAACCAGAGGTTGAACAGACGCTAGGACCACAAAAACCTTCCACGCCTATATTACAATTACCGGCCCAAGCAAAGGGATACATTTTAATCAGCATAGCCACCGTACCGATCGCACAAATAGTGTAGACCGCAGTACGAATTTTCAGTTTGACACTGACGGGAATGAAATACATAGCCACCATATTGACAAAAAATGGCTGAAAGGCAACATGAAGATAACCTAGTAAAGTTAATATTTGATTACTTGGGTTGTCACACAAATCAATATAAACGTAAGTTGCTGCCTGCAATAATTCCATTAAGGCAAAATAAGTTAATGGAATCCAAAGCTCTTTAGATTCACCCTGCTTAAGTGCAACATACGCTGCGGTACTAAGACCTGCGACGGCTAAAACTCCCGACGCTTCACCACTCCAACACATAAAACCGCCCTACTTTCTTATAATTTTAAAATACCGCTACTACAAAGTCTGCTTGTTAAAACCAGAGGTAGCCGTAATGTTTTTGATTGTTCCTGAAGCCAGGCAACAAAGTTTGCTATTGTATTACAATTACAAAAAAAATGGAGTGCAATAGCTTCAGCTATTGCCTTTTAAAACAGCTGAAGCTGTTTTACTCCAATTTAGCTGTTGTAGAGGGGGAGCTATTTAATAAACACTCAACTAGCTCCGCAACAACGCTTAAATTTTTTGCCGCTGCCGCAAGTACAAGCTGCATTCTTACCTTGATTAGTTTGCAAATTGATTGCCCCCATGGATTTAATAACACCATCGAGATAAAACCAGCGGCCATTAGTTTTGGTAAAACGACTAATTTCATTCATGACACATTCAATGTCATCTTGAAGATAAAATGCCTTAAAAGTAACAATACCTTTATTGTCAGTAGGTGTGCCTTTTTTGCACTCGATAATTTCTAACCTTAACCAAGTAATATTTTCCCTAGAAAAATCGATAGCTGCGGGTCGTTTAGTAATGTCCCAAGTGTCTTGCAAATAAGGTGTATTTCGCAATACATAAGCGGCATAACGTGAGCGCATCAAGGCTAAGGCAGTTGATGGCTGAGTTTGACCAGAATGAAAGGGCTCGCAGCACTGTTGATATTCAAGGTTAGACCCGCAAAGACAGGGTGAGGATAAATTCATGGTATTCCTTTTTTAACTGATGTTACGCAGCCCTTCAGCGGTTTAAAAAGCAAATAATGAGGTCGCTATCTCGACGGTTTTTTTAATCGGGTATTTTTAAACAATAAGACTTTGCCGACAAGCTGAACATCTTTCAAGCAAAAAAAAAGGCTTATCTAATGATAAGCCTCTTAATATATGGCGTCCCCAAGGGGGTTCGAACCCCTGTTACCGCCGTGAAAGGGCAGTGTCCTAGGCCGCTAGACGATGGGGACTAGCAATTTACTTCTTCTTGCTGGTGGAGCTAAGCGGAATCGAACCGCTGACCTCTTGCATGCCATGCAAGCGCTCTACCAATTGAGCTATAGCCCCTCTGCATAAGAACGGGCATTCTACAGCAAAAGCCTTTAAAGTCCAATCTTAATTTAATGTTTTTATATAAGCAATAGCTCTTTCTACTCTAGCTAAAGTCTTTTTTTGGCCAAGTAACTCTAGGGTCATATCGATAGCAGGGGAAACAGCACAACCACAAACAGCAACCCGCAAAGGTTGAGCGACCTTACCCATATTAAGCGAAAGTGATTCGGCAAGCTGGACGATGACTTCATGTACAAACTCAGCTTTCCAGTCCGCAACCGTAAGCAATTGCTCATGTAAGCAAGACAACACTTGGTCGGTTCCTACGCTAAAATTCTTTTTAACAGCCTTTTCATCATAGCTTTCGAATTCTTTATAAAAATAAACACTGGCAGCCGCCATTTCAACTAAGGTTTTACTGCGCTCTCTTTGGATCTTAACCACATCAACTAAAGCCGGCCCAGCAGACAGATCAAGCTCCAATTGCCCCATATGCCAACTTAAATGTCGTGCCACATGTTCAGGTTCTGCAGTCATAATATAGTGATGATTAAGCCACAATAACTTTTCCATATTGAAAGTGGAGGCAGAAACATTAACGTCGGCTAATTCAAAATACTCAACCATCTCATCTAAAGAAAAGATTTCTTGATCGCCATGAGACCAACCGAGCCTTACCAAATAATTTAACAGCGCTTCTGGCAAATAGCCTTCATCACGAAACTGCATGACACTGACCGCGCCATGACGCTTTGATAAGCGCGCACCATCTGCACCTAAAATCATCGGTAAATGCGCGTACTTAGGTAGTTCTGCACCCAGCGCATTGAGTATATTCATTTGTCTAGGTGTATTATTGATATGGTCATCACCGCGTATGACATGAGTGACTTTCATGTCCATATCATCCACAACCACGGTTAAGTTGTAGGTAGGCGTACCATCACCTCTGGCTATAATTAAATCATCTAATTCTTTATTAGCGACCACAATATCGCCTTTCACCAAATCTGGAATGGTGACCACGCCATCAACGGGATTCTTAAAGCGTATCACCGGTTGTCTATCTAACTCGACAACTTGAGCATCACGGCATTTACCGTTATAACGTGGCTTTTCTTTATTGGCCATTTGCTCGGTGCGCAATTGCTCCAATTCATCTTTACTGCAATAGCAATAATAAGCATCGCCTTGAGCAATCAACTGCTGAATGATTTCTTTGTATCGATCAAAATGATGCGTCTGGTAAAACGGCCCTAGATCATAATCTAAGCCTAACCAAGCCATACCTTCCAATATAGCATTAACCGACTCTTGGGTTGAACGTTCTAAATCAGTATCTTCAATACGTAAAATAAATTGCCCGCCAGATTTACGTGCGTACAGCCATGAAAACAAAGCCGTACGTGCACCGCCGACATGTAAATAGCCCGTTGGGCTGGGAGCAAAACGTGTAGTAATAGTCATTATGTTGGTATTTATTAGAATAGTAAGAAGTTTACAGAGCCCTTAAGGCCTCGCCTTTAAAGCTAATGCCGGCCCAGCCATCAGCCATAAAGTTGCGGATATTTTGATGCCCGGTGCCTTGTGGATCATTTAATACATCAAGTCGGTAATAATCGCCGAATAGATTTAATGTTTGTTGCTGATCCAACTCATGCAAAGCAGCAAAAGCAAAGATTTTGCAAGAACCTTCGTTAGTTCCAGCCGCACTCACTAAGAGATGCTCCGCTATTCCATTACAAAATTCAGTCGCCGTATAGTGATAGTTATCACTAATAACTGAAATCGTTTCGTTAAACGTAACCGGAACATGGTTGTGTATTTTTTCAATAAACATGGCTAGTGTCATACTGGAAACCTCAAATGAAATCAAAAACAGTTATATAGGATGTGCTGAACGACAGTGAAGCGCATCGTTCTGTCGCATTGATGCGCTTCACTGTCGTTTTGCACATCCTATTTAGGGTATTTTATTTATTGCTAATCAACGCAACAATCCTGAAATAGCTCTGAAATTAGGATGACTTGCATCTTTTAACCATTCAAATAACACAGATTCATAATTAATCAGTGTAATGCCTTGTTGCTGCATACGTTGTAGCGCATAAAACTTATGATCAATCTTTCTTGAACACACGGCATCTTCAACTATATAAACCTGATAACCTTGGCTTTGTAAAGCTAAGGCTGATTGCATAATGCAGACATGGGTTTCAAGACCCACTAAAATAACTTGTTTGCGACCAGTCTGTGCCAAGACTTCAGAAAAACCTTCCGCCAAACTGCAAGAAAATCCGGTTTTCTCAAAGCGCTGTGCCGTCTCGGGTAGTTTATTAACTAAACTAGAATCGGTTACACCCAGACCTTTAGGATATTGTTCAGTCACCAATACAGGCACGGCCATTAAAACGGATGCTTCTAGCAATGCCGTGGTATTAGTTAGCATCAGCTTCGCTTCTGTCGCAGGCATGGCGTCAGCTAGCTTAGTTTGTATATCAATTATTATAAATACGCTATGTTCAGCGCAGAGTATATTTGGATGTGAGCTCATGTTTTAATAAATGGGTGAATTAAATGTAGGTTGGGCTAACAGCTCCATCGTTAACCCAACATGGCAACATAAAGTGTTGGGTTGCGAAAAACATGCAGCCCAACCTACGTGACTTAAGCTTTCTTCATGATACGTGCTTTTTCGCGCTGCCAATCTTGATCCTTAGCAGTCGCTCGCTTATCGTGCAATTGCTTACCTTTAGCCAGACCAATCTCTAATTTAGCGCGGCCATTCTTCCAATACATTGATAATGGAATCAAGGTATAACCTTTGCGCTCTACCGAACCAATCAGCTTATTAAGCTCATGACGATTCAATAATAATTTTTTATGACGAATTGCATCGGGCTTGATATGTGTAGATGCTGATAACAGTGCCGAAATATGTGCGCCAGACAGCCAGGCTTCGCCGCGCTTTAACATCACATAACTTTCTTTAAGCTGTACACGACCGTCTCTAAGGCTTTTAACTTCCCAGCCTTCTAGTACAATCCCAGCTTCAAAGCGCTCTTCAATAAAATATTCGTGTTTGGCCTGGCGATTAACAGCAATGGTTGCATTTTGCTGATCTTTGTTCTTTTTGGACTTCTTATCGGCCATAGTAAGTAGAATTTTCGATTTATAAACTGACGTAAAGGAATTATTTTGCTATTTTACTCGATATTATTAATAAGGTGAGTATTTAATAGGCGCTCAAAATGACGGAAATAACAAAATCAGCTCATGGTGCATGGTCATCACGATTCACTTTTATACTCGCAGCCACCGGTTCTGCCGTTGGATTAGGCAATATCTGGAAGTTTCCGTACATTACCGGAGAAAATGGTGGCGGGGCCTTTGTACTGGTCTATCTAGGCTGTGTTTTATTAATAGGCATACCTATTATGATTGCAGAAACCATGCTGGGTCGACGCAGTCAACGCAATCCCATAGAAACTATGGAACTACTAACTGAAGAAGCCGGTGCCGATAAAAACTGGCATTATTTAGGTTGGATGGGCGTTATCGCTGGCTTATTAATTCTCTCTTATTACAGCGTTATTGCCGGCTGGGCCACCGCTTACATTGCCAAAGCCTTTGTCGGCAGTTTTTTTGATGCCGATGGCGCGGCCATTAAAACCCTGTTTGATGACTTTGTTGCCAGCCCCGTGCAAATGATTTTCTGGCACTCCTTATTCATGGCGGCAACTTTACTCATTGTGGTACGTGGTGTTAATAACGGCTTAGAAAAAGCCGTGCAATGGTTAATGCCCGCGCTATTTGTATTGATGCTACTGTTAGTCGGCTATGCCATGACCACAGACAGTTACTTTCAAGGTCTGAATTTTTTATTTGTACCAGACTTTAGCAAGTTAACTAGCAGTTCAGTATTAACTGCAATGGGCCATGCCTTTTTTACCCTCAGCTTAGGTATGGGCGCCATTATGGTTTATGGCTCTTACTTACCTAAAGGCGTATCGATTGCTCAAACGGCTTTTATCATTGCCGGTGCAGATACCTTAGTGGCTTTATTAGCGGGCATTGCCATTTTCCCTATCGTGTTTGCTAACAACTTACATCCTGATACGGGGCCTGGACTTATTTTTCAGACTTTACCGATTGCTTTTGGCAACATGACCGGCGGCTGGATAGTTGGTATTTTATTCTTTTTGATGCTAAGCATAGCCGCCCTCACCTCTTCAATTTCCTTAATTGAACCTGCGGTTGCTTGGTTGGTTGAGAATAAAAACTTTAGCCGAGAAAAAGCCTGTGTATGGTCAGGCTTAGCCGCTTGGTTGTTGGGTTTAGCCTCTATCTTCTCTTTTAACATCTGGTCTAATGTTAAGTTTTTTGACAGAACGTTATTTCAATTATTGGATTATTTAACCGCTAACTTAATGCTACCGATAGGCGGCTTTTGTATTGCCGTGTTTGCTGGCTGGATTATGACGCAAGCTCATAGCGAACAAGAATTGAATATGCCTAATGCTCAGGCTTACCAACTATGGAGGATATTAACGCGTTATGTCGCACCTTTAGCGGTATTCTTGGTCTTTTTAAATGTGGTCGGAGTACTGTAAATGACGTTAGTGCAAAAAAGTGCCTTAGTTAAGTTTTCTGCGCAGCAAATGTTTGACTTAGTCTCTGATATCGAGGCTTATCCTCAATTTTTACCTTGGTGTGGTGGTAGTCGCATACTCAAGACCGAGGGCGATATCATTGAAGCAGAGCTACTCATTGCTAAAGGCGGCTTTAAAAAAGCCTTCTCTACCAGAAACCAAATTGAGCACGGTAGTAAAATGACCATTTCTTTATTAAATGGCCCTTTTTCTCATTTAGACGGCGTATGGTCCTTTACGCCCTTACGAGAGGATGCTTGCAAGATCTCCTTAGATTTAGAATTTGAAATGCCGGGCAAGCTGGCTAACTTAGCTTTTGGTGCGGTTTTTAACCAAATATGCAACACCATGGTAGCGTCCTTTACCCAACGCGCTAAACAAGTCTATGCTTGAAGAACTCATCGCTATTGAAGTGGCCTATGCCTTAGCTGAACAGCAAACTATTATTGCCCTCAGCCTAGCCAAAGGCGCTACGGTAGAGCAGGCCATTAGCGAATCTAAGGTATTAGATCTTTATCCAGACATCAACAAAGCCCCGCTCAATGTCGGTATATTTGGTAGTGTTTGTAAACTAGACACTCTGTTAAAGACGGGTGATAGAGTCGAGATTTATCGCCCGTTGCACTACGACCCTAAAGAAGCCAGACGGCAACGGGCGATAAAAAGTTAATTAAGTGCTGTAGGTCTGTTTAACCTTTGCTAGCCTGACCTACCGCTCTTTAATTTATCAATCATATTTAAGGTATTTAAAACGTACATCATCCGGCGTACCTTCTAAAGCGCTACCAGCACTTTTACTCGGCTGCCACATCACTACTTCTTCAATCTTCTTGGCCAACTCAAAATCTTTATTGGTAATACCTTTCGCGGCATGATTTTTTAATTTTACAATTACAAAGGCATAAGAAACAGCCAAATCAGGATGATGAAAAGCAGCTTCGGCTAAATGACCCACAGTATTAACCACCATTAATGTGGCTTTCCAACCGCTGGTTTTATATTTACGGCGTATCCAACCGTTTTCCAAATACCAATGCCCTAACTCATTTACTAAGCGAGCCTTTACCTCGTCATCGCTATAAATTTCTTCATGCTTGATCTCTCTCCAACTCATAATATCACCCACCAATTTTACTTATAAAAGTGCTTATTCATATCGCATTCGTAATGATTAAGCCCATTAAATTTGTCATAAATAGACAATATATATAATAACTTAAGTTGCAGTAGTATCTTGCACAGAAAAAGTCAGTTTTCTTATATAAACAACAAATTACTCACCACCTAAAAAGCCAAGTTGTCGCCAAGATTCGTAACTTACTAAAGCCACGGCATTTGATAAATTCAGGCTCCGATTATTAGGGTTCATGGGAATTCTTAACTGATGCTTTGCTGGTAAGGAATTATGAATATAGCTGGGTAGGCCGGCCGTTTCTGAGCCGAACAATAAAACGTCATTCAGTTGATACTCTATATGGGTATAAAGATTTGTGCCTTTTGTAGTAATGGCTAAGATTCGATTACCCTGCATAGCGAGTAAGAAAGCTTGGTAATCTGGGTATCGGCTAATCTTAGCTAAATCAAAATAATCTAAGCCGGAGCGACGTAAGTTTTTCTCTTCAAAATCAAAACCCAAAGGCTCTATTAGATGTAAATGGTAGCCGTTGTTCGCTGTCAGTCGAATAATATTGCCAGTATTTTGCGGAATTTTAGGTTCAAATAGTGCAATATTTAACATGTTTTTGTTTGAGGGTCTTTAAGGTAAGCTGTACAAAAAGTAAAATCAACTTGAGGATAAACTATTTGTTAATCAAAACAAACTTTAAAGCGGCATGGTGGTTAAAGAATCCTCATTTACAAACGATATATCCGGCTTTAATACGACAACCACCTTTATTAGCGATACGACGTGAGCGCTTAATAACGCCAGATCAGGATTTTATTGATATTGATTGGTATGGTGAAAAACATCAGCCCTTAGTTATTTTATTACATGGCTTAGCGGGAAGTTCTCGGTCTGGTTATATTAATGGCTTGCAACGATCATTATCAAACCATGGTTTTCGTAGTGTTGCTTTAAACTTTCGTGGGTGTAGCGGCGAATATAACCATACTGCACGCTGCTATCATTCTGGTGAAACCGAAGACATACATTTTCTTTATCAAACCTTGCGACAAAGAGAACCTAGCACGAAGATTGCCGCTATTGGTTTTTCTTTAGGTGGCAATATCTTACTCAAATGGTTAGGTGAAAAAGGCCAACAATTATCTTTGTTTGCTGCTGTCGCCGTATCTGTGCCATTTGTATTAAATGCTTGTGCGACCAAATTGGATCAAGGCTTTTCTAAAATCTATTGCCGCCATTTACTAGGCGAGTTAAAAGAGTATATTCGAGCTAAGCATCGTTATTTACTGGATATAAACCAACATGAAGAAGCGAGTAAACTTGCCCTGCTAGGTGATTTAGCAGATATTAACTCATTTTGGCAATACGATGATCGGGTCGTTGCAAAACTGCATGGCTTTAAAGACAGTCTAGATTATTATCAGCGCTCTAGTTCTCGGCAATTTCTTAAAACCATAACGGTGCCCACCTTGCTAATCCAAGCGACTGATGATCCCTTTATGACCCAAGCCGTCATTCCGGAGTTAGAAGAGTTATCATCCTGCGTAAAACTAGAGCAGACTGCTAATGGTGGTCATGTAGGTTTTATAATGGGCAACAATCCTTTTAAGCCTAACTATTGGTTAGATCAGCGTATTCCTGAGTATTTAGACTTATTTACAAAACGCATTAACCAATAAAAATCAACTTATGATATGATTAGCGACTTTTATTGTTGAGACTGTAATAGATGGCCAAAGAAGATCAGATTGAAATGGAAGGCAAGGTAATTGACACGCTTCCAAATACTATGTTTCGTGTCGAACTTGAAAACGGTCACGTTGTGACTGCTCACATTTCAGGAAAAATGCGCAAACATTATATCCGCATATTAACGGGTGATAGTGTTAAAGTTGAAATGACGCCTTATGATTTAAGTAAAGGACGCATTACTTTCCGTATGCGCTAATACCCTACCATCTCAGGATGGCTACTCCTAAAAAGGAGTAAGCCCCCCACAGCCGTTAATAGATTAACCTTAAGTTTTCTAATTATCTGATAGTTACTGAGTTGCCGTCTAAAAATCGGCCTCAGAAACAAGCAATTCATTGCTTTCTATAGCGAAACACATTTCGTCTTTTTCTATATAAATCCTGACATGACCACCCTGGGTGAGCTTACCAAACAGCAAATCATTAGCTAAAGGCTTTTTAATTTTTTCTTGAATTAAGCGCGCCATTGGTCTTGCCCCCATTTTGGCGTCGCAGCCATGTTCTGCTAACCATAAACGTGCGTCAGCCTCCAAAGTTAAAGTCACATGTTTTTCACTAAGCATGGCCTCTAACTCAAATATAAACTTATCAACCACAGAACCTACAACCGATATATCAAGAGGTTTAAATTGAATAATGGCATCTAAACGGTTGCGAAATTCAGGACTGAAGCCTTTTTCTATAATTTTCATGCTATCGGTTGCATGATCTTGTTGAGTAAAGCCCATAGTGGCGCGACTGCCCTCTTCTGCTCCGGCATTAGTCGTCATGACTAAAATAATATTGCGAAAATCAACCTTACGTCCGTTATTGTCAGTCAAAGAGCCATGATCCATGACTTGTAACAATAAGTTAAAGACGTCAGGATGTGCTTTTTCCAGCTCATCTAGCAATAACACGGCATGAGGATGCTTATTGACCTGTTCGGTTAATAAACCACCTTGATCAAAACCGACATAACCTGGAGGCGCACCAATAAGCCTAGAAACCGTATGCCGCTCCATATATTCCGACATATCAAAACGTATTAATTCTATGCCCAATACTTTGGCTAATTGCCTAGTCACTTCTGTCTTACCGACGCCTGTTGGACCTGCAAAGATAAAAGAGCCTATGGTTTTTTGAGCATCTCTCAAACCCGCACGAGATAGCTTTATAGCTGAGGCTAAAGCGGAAATCGCTTCATCTTGACCAAACACGAGCATTTTCAAGTTTTTCTCAAGATTAGCGAGTTTATCAATATCATTAGACGATACTGATCTTGCTGGCACTCTAGCAATTTTGGAAACGATATCTTCTATTTCAGCGACGTCGATTTCTGTTTTACGCAGCGCCACTGTCGCCATACGTTGCTTTGCACCGGCCTCATCAATCACATCAATGGCTTTGTCTGGTAAATGTCTATCGGTAATATAGCGATCTGACAATTCAGCAGCTACCCGCAAGGCATCAGCAGAATATTTCACATTATGATGTTCTTCAAAGCGTGATTTAAGACCCTTTAGAATCAAGATGGTATCTTCCACTGAGGGTTCCAATACATCTATCTTTTGAAATCTACGTGCTAATGCATGATCTTTCTCAAAGATGCCACGATATTCCTGATAGGTAGTTGAACCTATACAACGCAACTGGCCAGAAGCTAATGAGGGCTTAATTAAATTAGAAGCATCCATGACACCACCCGAAGCCGATCCTGCTCCAATGATGGTATGAATTTCATCGATAAATAATATAAAGTCGGGTTCATTTTTAAGCTGATTCATCAATGCCTTAAGGCGCTTTTCAAAATCACCGCGATATTTAGTACCTGCGACCAGCGCACCTAAATCTAAAGAATAGATCACACTATTCATTAAGATGTCAGGCACCTCTTTATCAACAATTCTTTTTGCTAAACCTTCTGCAATAGCCGTTTTTCCTACGCCGGCTTCTCCAACTAACAAAGGATTGTTTTTACGGCGTCGGCAAAGCGTTTGGATGGTGCGTTCTATTTCAAGTTCTCTACCAATTAAAGGATCAATACGCCCCTGCATCGCTTCTTCATTAAGATTAGTGGTGTACTTTTCTAATGGGCTGCCAGCCTCACTATCAGTACCGTTAAATTCAGTTGAGGAGTCTTTTGGAGTCGCTTGATCTTGTTCTATTTTTGAAATGCCATGCGCTAGATAATTAATTACATCTAAACGCGACACATCTTGTTTATTCAAGAGATAAACAGCATGGGAATCTTGCTCGCTAAACAAGGCCACAAATAAATTAGCGCCACTAACTTCTTTCTTATCAGCAGCCTGAACATGAAAAACCGCTCGCTGCAGCACTCTTTGAAAGCCTAAGGTTGGCTGGGTCTCACGCTCAATACCTAAGGGAATCAATGAAATAGTGTCATTAATAAATTGCTCTAACTGTTCACTTAATATTTTAAGATCACAACCACAAGCTTTCATAATACTTTCAGCTGAACTGTTATCGAGCAATGCTAATAACAGATGCTCAACTGTAATAAACTCATGACGGTTATCATGCGCGTTTTTAAAAGCCGTATTTAAGGTAACTTCAAGTTCTTTACTTAACATTAGCGCTCCTAGTTAAACAACTTCCATCGAGCACAATAACGGGTGCTGATGGCTACGTGAAAATTCATTGACTATATAGACCTTAGTCTCAGCCACGTCTTTACTATAAGTTCCGCAAACACCTACCCCTTGAGTATGTATTTGCAACATTACCTGTGTGGCTTTTTGCTCAGACATAGCAAAAAAGTCCATTAAAATTTCAATGACAAAATCCATGGGCGTATAGTCATCATTTAATAAAATAACTTTATACAGTGGGGGTCTTTTTAGTTTAGGTTTAGCATCTTGGACTGCTATACCACTATCATTATCTTCGAAAGGTTCAAAATTTGACATAACTAAGCAAATAAACAATTAACTATAAGTTTATAAATTGATGCTAATGGTAGAGTATTTCAAGCCTATGTAAATAACAAATTTTCAATAGCTAACGGTATTACTTAATATTAACGCT